>PXQH01000002.1 GCA_003022125.1 Cyanobacteria bacterium QS_8_64_29
GAGCGCCAATCGGACCAGTACCTGCTGCTGGGCATGGCGGGCGGCCTCGTTGCCACGGTAGCTGCCTACGTTGCTGTGGGCGGCACCTGGCGCCGCTACTACCAAATGCAAGGGCAGCGCGCGCGATCGCAGCCGGCCTCAGCAGCTGCTTGGCCAGTGCTGAAACAATTTCGCGTTGCCTTCCGCAACCGGCCGTTTTTGCTCGTTATGGGCATTTATTGGTGCTCTTGGATGGAATTGCAAGTGACGGCAGCCATGCTGCCTTATACCAATTTGAGCAGCGGATGCACGCTAACCAAAGGACATAACTCCCATATTGAAGGATTTTTGGAGATCGTAATCTAGTGCACAAGCCACGAGAATTGGTATTACTTCGTTCAGAATTGGATGGCACTGCCCGAGCGGCACTTTACCCAAATGGCGCTCGCCGTCCAGGGGACAGCGCTGGTCAGCATGGTTGCTTGGAACTGGCTGGGCCAACACACGGGCAAGCGCGCTATCTACGGCTGGGGCATTCCCATAACGCTGGTTGCCCAAGCTGGGTTGTTTTTGCTGCAACCCGGCCAGCTGGCGCTCATGTACGCGCTGGGCATCATGGCTGGGCTGGGGCTGGCCACCGCCTATCTAGTGCCTTGGGCGATGCTACCGGACGCGGTCGATTGGGACGAGCTGCACACGGGGCAGCGCCGGGAAGGGGTGTTCTACGGCACTTTCGTCCAAATGAAAAAAATCGGTACGGCGATTGCGCTGTTCCTGGTCGGTCAAGCGCTGGATTGGGCAGGCTTTGTCACCCAATCGGGCCAAGCCGGCGCCCCCGAGCAACCCGAATCGGCGCTTTGGGCCATCCGCAGCCTCACGGCGCTCGTCCCCAGCCTGGTGCTGGCAGGCAGTCTGGTTCTGGTCGCGCTCTATCCCATCAATCGCGAACGCCACCAGCAAATCCGGATGCAGTTGCTTGAGCGTGCCCGAGCCGGTCCGCGTTGAGCGCTCAAAACGGTTCCACCCAAGGGCGCAGGTCCAGCTCGTGGGTCCAGGCGCTGCGAGGTTGGCAGTGCATTTGGTAGTAGGCCTCGGCAATGGCATCGGGCGCCAGGGTCCGGTCCTGGGGATCCTCACCGATTTGCCCATCAATGACTGCATGCGCCACATGAATGCCCTGCGGCGCCAGCTCGCGCGCCAGGCTCTGGGCGACGGCGCGCAGGCCGAATTTGCCGGCGGCTAGGTTGAAAAGTTGACCTTGCTGCGCCAAGCGGCTGTCGCGCCGGTAAACAGCAGCGTTCCCTGTCCGCGCTCGAGCATGCGTCGCGCGGCGGCTTGCCCCAGCAGCAACCCACCGAAGCAGCCGGCACGCCAGCACCGTTCGAACTCAGCTGGGTCCGTCTCGAGGACGCGCTTGGGCACGTAGGCGCCGGCGTTGTAGACCGCAACCGAAGGGGGCCCGAGCTCGGCATCGAGCTGCCGGAATAAGTTCTCAACCTCGGCCTCGCGCGTGACGTCGCAACTATAGGCGCGCCCGCCTATTTCGGCAGCCAGCGGTTGCAAGCGCTCGCCGCGGTGCGCAGCCACGGCAACGTCCATACCGGCGCGGGCAAAGCGGCGCGCGATCGCGCTGCCCAGGCCGGGACCCACGCCCACAACAACGGCAACTTCGCGCTCGCGCATGCCAGGAGCTCCTTGCTATCCGGTGCTAGCTGGCGCCTAGAGGCCGGCTGGCTAAACCGGCACGGTCGCCATCCATGCCGCGCAGCGCTCGATCTGCCGGCGCATGATGGCGGCATCGGCATGGTAGCGGCGGCCGTGGCCGGGCAAGACCCACTCAAACGAATACTGCCCCAGCGCCTGCATGGACTGGCGCAGCATTGTCCAGGAATACCAACACATGTGCGGGAACGCCACCAGCTGGCCCAGCTCGTCAGACCAGGCCAGGTGGTCGCCGCTAAACAGAAAGCGCCCGTTGTAGCGCAGCACGATGTAACCTTCGGTGTGCCCCGGAACTGGAATGGCCAGCAGGTCCTCGGCCAGCGGGAGGGGGTCGTAGCCCGCCAGGGGCCACTCAATATCGCGAGTGCTCTGGGTTGTTTCTGCGCGGTGCAGGATGCGATCGCAGCCAAAGTGCGCCCGGAAGCAAGCGTGGTCGGCCACATCGTCGCGATGGGTCAGCACCATGAGCTGCACGCCCCCCCATAGCTTCCAGTTGCCGCACTAATGGGGGCGCAAAGCGCGGCGAGTCTACCAGGATGTTGCCGGCCGAGCGCTGGATGAAATAGCTGGCGGCGCCGAAGGACTCAGGTGCGTGGTAGCCGCAGTGGTAGACGTTTTCGGCAATGGGCAGCGGAAATCGGCGCTGGATGGAGCGGATATCGCGCGGTTTGCTTTCGGTGCCAATATAGCAGTCGTAGACCACATGTGAACGGAACTAGCTTGTTGGGCAAAACTCTGGGGCTCTCTCGAACTGGGAGTTAAAGCCCTCAGAGACAAGCCCGCTTATCTGTTCACGATCCATGTGTTTTTGCTATATAGTAGTCGTAGACTAAGCGTGAACGGGGCTAGCTTGTTGAGTGAAACTCCAGGAGCCTCTCGAAATGGGGATCGAGGCTCTCAAGTATAAGTACATTTATCTGTTCACGATCCACATGTTTTTGCTATAGATGCCGTGGGGCAAGCGAGCAGCGCTTGCAGGGTGCGCTCTCGCTGGCCCGCATCGCCGGATTGGTGGTAAACGGCCGATTGGCCGCCATCGCGATGGAAGACCTCAGGCGCCATCCAGCGGCACGTGTCGCAGTCGATGCAGCTGCTATCGACGTAGAACTCGCCGCTGGCGTTCTGCGGGCGCCGCCGCTCGAGTTGCGCCATGCGCTAGCTGGGATCTCGGCCTCTGCCTCTCATTATCCCGCAGGCACACGCCGAGGCTGCTATTTCTCCAACCGGACGAGGTACCACTGCAGGTACTGCCCTGGCGCCACGTCGAATTCGCACGCCGTTTCCATCAGGTGTCGGGCTTGCGCCTCGACCGTCTCTAGCTGTTGCAAATCGCGGGGCAGATCGGCCTGCCGCTGCTGCAGAATTGCCTGGAGCTTAGCGAGCAACTCCGCCTCGCTCAGGTACTGCTCGGATTGGTTGGGCTCGAGGACGACGTAGGCGTCCCCTTGGTACATGATCCGATCCGGCATGGCGGCGCGCGCGGCTCAATGTACCCCCAAGTGTAGCGAGTGGCGGGCGGCTGCCCCCAGGCGCAATGGGCGATCGCGCGGCAGCGCGGTAAGCTCGTAGCGCAGGCCCTGACGCTGGCGCCATGACTCGGACGCGCACCAACCCGTTTTTGACCCTGGCGTACGAACCGGCCCTGGAGCAGCTGAGTTCGGGGTTTTGGGACCCAGTCTCGGCGGCCGAGTTTCCCCAGCACATCCTGCGCTTTCGCAACGATGACCTGCTGCCGTTGCTGGGCCTCGACCCCGCCGCGGTCTCAGACGCCGATTTCATTGAGGCCTTCGGCCAGTTCCAAGCCCCGACCCCATTTCTGGCTTGGCGCTACCACGGCTACCAATTCGGCAACTACAACCCGTTTTTGGGCGACGGCCGCGGCTTTGTCTACGGCCAAGTGCGCGGGACGGACGGGCGCCTCTACGATTTGGGCACCAAAGGCTCGGGCCGGACCCCTTATTCGCGCGGCGCTGACGGTCGGCTAACGCTCAAAGGCGGGGTTCGCGAGGTTGTGGCTGCCGAAGCCTTGCATGCGCTGGGCGTGCGGACCTCGCGCTGCCTGAGCCTGATCGAAACTGGCGAGCAGCTCTGGCGCCACGATGAGCCCTCGCCCACGCGCGCCTCGGTCATGGTGCGCCTCAACCACTCCCACATCCGCTTTGGCACCTTCGAGTGCCTGCACTACAATCGCCAGCCCGATGGCATCCGCCAGTTGCTCGAACACGCGATCGCCTACTATTACCCGCACTTGGCGGGCGATCCGGAGCGCGGGGCCCGTTTTTACTACGAGCTCGTCCAGCACGTTGCCGAGCTGGCAGCGCAGTGGATGGCAGCCGGTTTTTGCCACGGGGTCCTCAACACCGACAACATGTCCATCACGGGCGAGAGTTTCGACTACGGCCCCTTTGCCTTCATTCCCACCTACAATCCGCAGTTTACAGCGGCCTCCTTTGACTGGTTCCGGCGCTACAGCTACGGCAACCAGCCCACCATTTGCCGGTTGAACCTGGAGCTTCTCCAGCAGCCGCTGGCCGCTGCCATTCCCAGCACTGAGATGGAAGCGAGCTTGGCCCAGTTCGATGCGCGCTACTGGCAGGCTTACCGCGAGCTCATGCTGGGCAAGCTGGGCTTGGATAGCTCGAACTCGGGCGGCGATGCGCTGCTGGGGCAGACCCTGGAGCTGCTGTACGCGACCCAGGTTGGCTACCCGGCCTTTTTTGCCGAGCTCGCCCGCGGCTTTAGCCCGAGCTGGCGCGATCGCGCCGAGCTCATTCTGGAGAATGCCTTTCTGCCGCAACTGCGCCAGGCCCCCAAGTTGTGGGCGCAGTGGCAGGCGCACTACCAGCAGGCGCTCGCGCAGCTGCCAGCTGAGGCCATGGATGCCGTTGAGGCACGCTTGCAGCAGCGCAACCCGCCAACTGTTCCGCTGCACGCCACCATCGAGTCGGTTTGGCAAGCCATCAGCGAAGGCAATGACTGGGCGCCGTTTGCGGATTTGCTGGCGCGCCTTCAAAAGCGGCGCTAGAGGCCCGACCTCGCCTTGCCAGCCCTCGCGCTCGGGCTTTAAAATACTTAATCTCTCCCCCGGCGGCATGCGGGCAGTGCCGCGATCGCCCTTCGAACGAACGCCGGATCCGGTCGCGTCGCGTGAGGGCAACGGGCATGGAACGACTGCGCGCTCGGCTCCCCCAACTCAACCCGCAAATCTGGACCCAGGCGGCCGGGCGGTGCCTGTTCAAGCTGGGGCAGGGCCTGCTGCAGTTCTACATGCCGCTTTTGTTCGTCAACCAGGTGGGCCTATCGACTACGGCAGTGGGTGTCAGCGTAGGCAGTGCTTCGCTCTCGGGGGCCATCGGCTACATTGCCGGCGGCTCGCTGGCCGATTCCCAGCGCTGGGGCCGCAAGGGCACGCTCCTGCTGTCGGCCGGGCTCTCGGTCGTGGCCGCGCTGGTGCTGGCGCTCGCGCGCGATACGCCCACCCTGATTGCAGCCAACTTACTGCTGGGGATCGGCATTGGCTTCTACTGGCCCGCTGCTGACGCCTCGGTCACGGATGTGGCTGCGCCCGAGGAACGGCGGCAGGCATTCGCCCTGCTGGGGGTGGCCGAGAACTTGGGCGTTGGAGCGGGCATCATAGGGGGCGGCATCGCCTTGCTGGCGCTCGCGCAACCCCAGCAGCTGTTCCTGCTAACGGCGCCCATTTTTCTGGCCTTTGGGGCGCTCATTCGCCTGGCCATGACCGAAACGCGGCAGCCGCAGGCTGAGGGAAACAGCGACTCGGTCCGCGGTTGGCTGGTCGCCCTGCAGGACCGACCGCTTTGGATTTTTGTCGCGGTCAATCTGTTCTTTACGACCTACATCGCGCTGGTCTACAGCACGCTGCCGCTCTATTTCACCAATTTCGTGCTGGCGGGCGGCGGCGATCCCGACGCCCTGGTCAGTTTTAGCCCCACCAGCACGGCCGGCTTGTTTGCCTGGCACGTACTGTGTGCCAGCGTCTTGCAAATGCCGGTCGTTCGGGCACTGCGCACGCTCACCCAGGCCCGGGCGCTTGCGGTTGCCATGCTGCTGTGGGGCGCTGGGTTTGGCTTGGTTTGGCTGACCAGTCAGATTGGCGGCGGCCGGACGCCGCTGGCATTCGCCGCTCTGGCTTTTTTGGCGCTGGCGACCGTGGCCTATCAGCCCCTGGCCTCCAGCCTGGTCGCCGAACTCGCGCCCCAGTCCCAGCGCGGCGTTTACTCGGCCGTCAACGCCCAGTGCTGGACGGTGGGCGATTTTGTCAGTCCCGTTTTAGGGGGATGGGCCCTCGATCACTCGGCGGCAGTGGCCCACAACGCATGGCTGGTGGCGGCCGCCACGACCGTTTTTGGCTTGCTGCTCCTGCCGCTGCTGGATCGCTACCGCACGCAAGTGGCAGCGGAATCGCTCACTGTGCCCGGCTATGGCGAAGGCAGCCCATCAGAAGGCAACGCCTACCAGCACCAATCCCCGCTGGGCGCGGGCGCTTCCTCACAGTAGCTAGCGGCTACTGCAGCACGGGCGGCTCTTGGCGCAGCGCGTCCAACTCAAGCGCCGCTAAGTGCGCGTAGGCATTCACAATTGCGCCTTGCCCGCGCAGGAACCCCGTTCCCGCGCCCGGGCAGATGTAGTGCAGCGTCTGGGCCGAGAAGCGATCGCGCAGCGCCTGCACGCTGCGCAACTGGCGGAACCAATGGAACGTTTTGCCCATGCGCAGCGGTACGGGCTTGCCCGCTCGATCAGGCAACAAGTGGCGACCGCTAAATAAGATGCCCCCCTGGCGGCGGCAGTACAGGCAGCTGCTACCGGGCGAGTGGCCGGGGGTCCAGATGGCCTGGCAGCTCGCGGTGAGCTCGCAATGGGCCCAAAACGGCGTTACGGTCGCATCCGGGAGCAGGTAAGCCTCGCGCTCGTGCACCACAATCTCGCAGCCCAAGGCTGATTGCATTTCGCTGGCCTGACTGATGCCGCCGCGGTGGGTTAAAAACAGCCAGCGGACGCCGCCGCAAGCACGTAGGAATTGGGCCGCCGTTTCGTCCCAAGCGGGGCAATCGATCAAGATGTTGCCTTGGGGCTCGCAAACCAAATAGGCGGTACCGCCCAGCGTTTTCCGGTTGGGGGGGAAGGCGTAAATGCCATCCCAGAGGGAACGCGGCGGCTTGGTGCTACCGTCGCGCTGCGGCGTCCCCGAAGCACTGCGCGCCGTTTGCGAGTCGGGATTGGGGGGCGATTGGGAATGCATGGTGGCGACCGAAACAGGCCAACCAGCCTAGCAAGTGAGCGCCGGCTGCCGTTGGCTAGGCTGAATGGGGGGCAGCTGGGGCCGGCTGTGTTACCGAGTGAGGGCCTCTCATGGAAGGATTGCTGCTGCTGACGCTGCTGGCGATCGGGGGTGTAACGTATCTAATCTTGCGGCGCAGCGTGGCGCCGCTGACGCGAACCCCCATCTGGCTGCTGTGGCTGGTGGTGATGGCGCCGCCGGTTATCTGGAGCGGCTGGATGCTGGTAGTTGGCAGCGAGCGGCCGCCATTGCTGTTCCTGCTGCTGCCGTTTGTCGTCTCAACGCTGCTGTATTTTTGGCTCATCCAGCGGGGGCGGCGCGATGCCAACTCCCCGGCTGGCTCGAGCGCTGCCCGCCCCCAGCAAGCGTCGCTGTCCGTGGAGCGCTCGCCCGCTGCTAGCGGCAGCGAGCGCGATGCCCCTGCCCCCAAGCTGCTTGATCGCGACGAAGAGGCCCGCCTGCGGCACTGCTTCCCCTGGCATGTGTATTACCTGCAGGGGATCGAGCAACAGGCCCAAGCCGTCCTTTGCCGGGGCAAGCTGCGCGCTACCCCCGAAGTGGCCGACAAAACGGTGCGCGAGAACGTGGCCCAGCAGTTTGGCGAGCGCTTTTGGGTCATCTTTCAGCCCGGCCCCAAAAACCAGCCGCTGTTTGCGTTGGTTCCCAACGCCCGAGCCCAGGCTGGCGCGCGCGCCGAGCGCCTCGTCCGGCCCGGCCTTGCGGGGGGACTGCTGCTGGCGAGCGCGATCGCTGCTACCTGGTTCGGTGCCGGCTTAGCTGGCGTGACGCCGCAAGCGCTACAACAGCGCCCCACTGCCCTATTGCAGGGCGTGCCGTACGCGCTTGCCCTGGTGGGCGTGCTGGGGGCTGGCGAGCTGAGCCACTACGGGCTCGCGCGCGCCTACCGGCTGCGCGCGAGCTTACCGTATTTCATCCCCTTCCCCGTTGTGGGGACAGTGGGGGCATTCGCGCAGCTGCGATCGCCGCTGCCCCACCGCCAGGCCCTGTTCGATGTCGCGATTGCGGGGCCGCTGGTCAGTTTGCTCGTGGCGCTGCCAGTGCTGATCGGCGGCTTGGCTGCCTCTAGCACCGTGCCGCTATCGGTGGAGGCGAGCCTGTTTCGCCTCGATGCCCTCGATCCGCGCGGGTCGCTGTTGCTGACCGCGGCCAGCAAGCTGGCACTGGGCGAGGCGCTGGGGCCCGATCAGGCCATCGATCTGGCCCCTGTTGGGCTGGCGGGTTATATCGGTGTGGTTGTTGCGGTGCTCAAGCTAATGCCGGTGGGGCGCTTGGATGGCGGGCATATCGTCCACGCCATGTACGGGCAGCGGAGCGCCATTGCCATCGGCCAAGTCGTGCAGCTGCTCGTGCTAGCCCTGGCGTTTTTGGATCCGGGATTTTTGGTTTGGGCGATCGCCTTGCTGTTTATCCCCACCATCGATGAGCCTGCCCTCAACGACGTCTCGCCCCTGGATGACAAGCGCGACGCGCTGGGGCTGCTAGCGCTGGCGCTGCTGGCCTGCATCGTCCTGCCGGCGCCTGAGGCGCTATTGCAAGCGTGGAACCTGTAGGATCGAGGCGCTGCAATCGCCGCCAGGAGGCTCGCTCTGTCACTAGAAGCCATCGCCGTTCCCGCCCAGCGTTCCCATCCACCCGAGCGCTTGCTGGTGATGCTGCACGGCTGGGGTGATCGCGCGGGCAATTTGGCCGCCCTAGGAGAGACCTTAGAGCTCAATGGCGGCCAACTGTGGTTTCCGGATGCGCCCTTTGCCCATCCCCACGTTCCGGGCGACCGAATGTGGTACGACCTGCAGCAGTGGGACGAGCAGGGACTGGCCCAGAGCCGACAGCAGCTCCACGATTGGCTGCGCGCGCTGCCGGCGGCAACGGAGGTGCCGCTTGCGCGCACGGTGCTGGCCGGGTTCTCCCAGGGCGGTGCCATGGCGCTGGATGTGGGCTTGCAGTGGCCGCTGGCGGGAGTTTGCAGCCTCAGCGGCTACCTGCACGCCCAGCCCCAGGCGGCGACTGAGCCGCCGCCGGTGCTGATGGTGCACGGCCGCCAAGATCCGGTCGTTCCGCTGCAGGCAGCGCAGCAAGCCCAGCAGGCGCTCGCGGCAGCTGGCGTCGCCCTCGATTACCGCGAGCGCGACATGCAGCACGAGCTGCCGCCCCCCGTGCTGGAGCAGATCCGCGAGTTTGTCTTGGCGCACACCTAGGCCCATGCTGCGCGAACGGCGCATTGCCATCGGCATTGGCGGCGGTATCGCCGCCTACAAGGCCTGCGAGCTGATCTCGCGGCTGGTCAAATCGGGGGCGCAAGTCCGTGCCGTTCTCACCGAGAGCGCCCAGGCGTTCGTGACACCGCTGACGGCAGCCACCCTCAGCCGCCAGCAAGCCTACACCGACGCTGACTTTTGGCAGCCCCATCCGCGTCCACTCCACATTGAGCTGGCGGAGTGGGCTGAGGTGTTGGTCGTGGCCCCGCTTACGGCCAACACGTTGGGCAAACTGGCAGCGGGCTTGGCCGACAACCTGCTGACCAATACCGTTTTGGCCTCGCGCTGTCCCCTGCTGCTGGCGCCGGCCATGAACGTCGAGATGTGGGGACAGCCCGCCGTGCAGCGCAATTGGTCGCTGCTGCAACAGGCCGAGCGCGTTCGCGGCTTGGATCCTGGCTCGGGGCTGCTGGCCTGCGATCGCGTCGGGACGGGGCGCATGGCGGAACCGGCCGCGATCGAGCTGGCGGTTTGCTCGGCGCTGCACGCCGGCGGCCGGGCGGATCTGGCGGGCAAGCGGGTGCTGGTAACGGCCGGCGGCACGCGCGAACCCCTGGATCCGGTGCGGTTTCTGGGCAATCCTGCCACGGGGCGCATGGGGCTTGCCATCGCGCAAGCGGCCGCCCATCGCGGGGCCGAGGTCACCTTGATCGGCACCTGGCCCCAGGAGGCGGTTGCGGCCGGCATAGCGCTCGTGCCGGCCAGCAGTGCCGCCCGGATGCACCAGGCTCTGCTCGAGCGCTTCGAGCGCGCTGACTGGGCGATCTTGGCCGCGGCGGTTGCCGACATCAAACCGGCTAGCTACTGGGCGCACAAGCGCCCCAAGCGATCGCTACCGACCTCGCTGCCGCTGGCATGGGTCCCTGACATAGCAGCCGATCTGGGCGCGCGCAAGCAGCCCCACCAAACCACCATCGGCTTTGCCGCCCAAACTGGGGAGACCGTTGTGCCCGCGCGCGAGAAGCTGGCGCGCAAGCAGCTGGATGCCATCGCCGCCAACCCCATCGATGCCCCCGATGCCGGCTTTGGCAGCGAAACCAACCGGGCGACGCTGCTCGATGCCTGGGGGCGCGAGCGCGCGATAGGCCCCTGCAGCAAGTTCGAGCTGGCGCACGGCCTGCTGGATTTTGTCGCCACGCTGCCGCAGCGCAGTGCCGGCTAGCCCGCGATCGCGCCTGCCTACAATGGAGTCGGTACGCTGCGCTGCACGACTTTGACAGGGCTGGCGGGGGATTCCCATTGACCGACGTTACAACGCCCACCGAGCTGGCGTTTGACGCGCTGTTTCCGTTTGAGCTCGATGCCTTTCAGCAGCGCGCCACGAGCGCGTTCGATGCGGGCAAATCGGTAGTGGTGAGCGTGCCCACTGGCTCGGGCAAAACGCTGGTGGGTGAGTACGCCATCTACCGCGCGCTCGTCCGCGGCAAGCGCGTTTTTTACACCACCCCCCTCAAAGCCCTCTCCAACCAGAAGCTGAGTGACTTTCAAGCCCGTTTCGGCCGCCACAACGTCGGGCTGGTGACTGGCGATGTTTCCCACAACCGCAATGCCCCTGTGCTGGTGATGACCACCGAGGTGTTCCGCAATATGCTCTACGGAACGCCCATCGGGCAAGCTCAGGGCGTCCCGGCATCGCTGGAGGGGGTAGAAGCCGTGGTGCTGGATGAGTGCCACTACATGAACGATCCCAGCCGCGGCACGGTGTGGGAAGAGTCCATTATTTATTGTCCGAGCAGCATCCAGCTGCTGGCCCTCTCGGCCACGATCGCCAACGCCGAGCAGCTCACCGACTGGATCGATCGCATCCACGGTCCCACCGAGCTAGTCCGCTCCCAGGTACGCCCCGTCCCACTGCAGTTTCACTTCAGCTCGCCCCAGGGGTTGTTTCCGCTGCTCGATCGGCAGCAGCGCAAGCTCGACCCGCGCCTCAAAGGCAAAAAGCGCGCCTCGGGCAAGCGGCGCACCAAAAAGCGCAACTGTCCCAGCACCGAGCAGGTCCTGCAGCAGCTCCAGGAGCGGGAGATGCTCCCCGCCATTTATTTCATCTTTAGCCGCCGGGGCTGCGATCGCGCCGTGGCCGAGCTGGATGGCCTCTCGCTGGTCGATGCCCAAGAGGCCCAGCAGATCGAGCGGTGGGTGCAGCAGTTTTTGCACCAGCACCCCGAAGGCGCGCGCGCCGGGCACGTCGAGCCGCTAACCCGCGGAATCGCCGCCCATCATGCCGGCATCCTGCCTGCCTGGAAGGGCCTGGTGGAAGAGCTCTTTGGGGCCGGCTTGGTGAAGGTGGTCTTTGCCACCGAGACGCTGGCAGCCGGGATCAACATGCCCGCACGCACCACGGCCATCTCCTCGCTGGCCAAGCGTACCGATCACGGCCACCGGCTGCTGCGCGCCTCGGAGTTTTTGCAAATGGCCGGTCGGGCCGGCCGGCGTGGCATGGATGCCACCGGCCACGTGGTCTGCGTCCAAACCCGCTTTGAGGGGGCTGCCGAGGCGGCGCAAATTGCAACGCAAGCAGCCGATCCGCTCGTCAGCCAGTTTAGTCCCACCTACGGCATGGCCCTCAACTTGCTGCAGACCCAATCCCTGCAGCAAGTCAAACGCTTGCTCGAGCGCAGCTTTGCCCAGTACCTGGCCGAGCAGCGCCTAGAGCCGGAGCGCCAGGCCATCGCCGAGCTAACGCGCGAGGCCAGCCAGCTCGACTTGGAGTTAGCCCAGATCGACCCGGCCCACTTCGCCAGCTACGACAAGTTGCGGGCGCGGCTCAAGGAGGAGCGCCGCATTGCCAAGTACCTGCAACGCGAGGCCGAGGCCGAGCGCACGCCGGCCATTGCTGCTGCCCTAGACCAGGCAGCGCCCGGCCAAATCCTCTACCTCAAAGGCCCCAACGTCACTGTGCCGTCTCCGCTACCCGCTGTCCTCTACACCCAGGCCCACAGCGGCGGCCGATCCGCGATCACCATCTGCATCGGCAACGACAACCGCTGGTACGTTGCCGCCCCTAGCGACGTCGCGGAGCTGGGCGAGCAGCCCCTCGCCGCCGAGCTGCTGCAAGGCATCGCGCCGCCAGGGGACCTCACCCTCAAGCCCGGCAAGCGGCGTCAGGGCGACGAGGCTACGGCCGCGATCGCTGGGCGCCTGCCGGCCGATGCCAGCGAGCTGCCAGCGCCGCCGGCCGTAGCGGCCCAGCAGGACAAAATCGCCCGCCTGGAGCGCCAGCTGGCCGAGCACCCGCTGCAGCAGTGGGGCAAGCCCAGCACCCTGCTCAAGCGCTACCAGCGCCGCGAGACCGTCCGGGCCGAGCTGGAGAAACGCCAGAGCCGCTCCCAGCAGCAGCGCGCCCAGCACTGGCAGGCCTTTCTCAACCTCGTAAGCGTCCTGCACGAGCTGGAGGCGCTGCAGGACCACCAACCCACCGAGTTAGGGGAAACCGCAGCCGCCATCCGCGCCGACAACGAGCTGTGGTTGGCCCTGGCCTTGCGCTCGCGGGCGCTCGATGCGCTGGAGCCGCAGCAGCTGGCGGCGGCAATGGGGGCACTGGTGCTGGAGCCCCCGCGCCCGGACAGCCAGACGCACTACGCTCCCAGCCGCGCGACCGCTGCGGCCCTGGGCCAGCTGCAACCGCAGCGCGATCGGCTCCTGCAGGTGCAGCGCCGCCACGGCGTCTCCATGGCGGTTTGGCTGGAGTCCTCGCCCATTGGGTTGGTGGAGCAATGGGCCCTGGGCGAGGCCTGGGGCGATCTCTGCGACAATACCAGCCTGGATGAAGGCGACATCGTTCGGATCCTGCGCCGCACGATGGATGTGCTGGCGCAGCTGCCGCACGTGCCCCACATCTCGCCAGCGCTGGGCGCCAACGCGCGCCGCGCCATTCAGCTAATGGAACGTTTTCCGCTCGAGCCCTAAAGCGCTCGGGCGAGCCCCTTACCGACGAATCCCGCGCCATGCAACAGCGACCGGTTGTCGCCATCATCGGACGGCCCAACGTGGGCAAATCGGCGCTCGTCAACCGCATTGCGAGCGCCCGCGCCTCCATCGTCGACGAGCGCGCCGGCATGACGCGCGATCGCGTCTATCAGGACGCGTTTTGGCAAGACCGCGATTTTGCCGCGGTCGACACGGGGGGCTTGATCTTTGAAGACGACACCGAGTTTCTGCTCCACATCCGCGAGCAGGCTGCTGCTGCGCTGGAAGAGGCGTGCGCGGCCGTTTTGGTGGTCGACGGCCAGGCCGGTCTGACGGCACTGGATGAAGCCATTGCCGATTGGCTGCGACGGCAGTCCGTCCCCGTGCTGCTAGCGGTCAACAAGTGCGAATCCCCCCAATGGGGCCTGGCGCAAGCCGCCGAGTTCTGGGCGCTGGATCTGGGCGAGCCGTTTCCGGTTTCGGGCATGCACGGTAGCGGCGTGGGCGATCTGCTCGATGCCCTGGTGGCGAAGTTCCCGCCGCCAGCGCCGCCCGCCGAGCGAGCGCCCATCAACGTTGCCATTGTGGGCCGCCCCAACGTGGGCAAATCCAGCCTGCTCAATGCCATTAGCGGCGTTACCCGCGCCATCGTCACGCCCCAAGCCGGGACCACGCGCGATGCCATCGATCGCACCGTCGAGCGGCAAGGTCAGCCCTATCGCCTGATCGACACGGCCGGGATCCGCCGCAAGAAAAACGTGCGCTACGGGCCGGAGTTTTTCGGCATCAACCGCGCCTTCAAAGCCATCCGCCGCGCCGATGTCGTCGTGCTGGTGCTGGATGCCACTGAGGGCATTACCGAGCAGGATCTCAAGCTGGCCGGCCGGATTCAGGATCAGGGGCGCGCAGCGGTCATTGTCATCAACAAGTGGGACGCCGTTGCCAAAGACTCGCACACTCTCGATCAGTTCCAGCGCTACGTCCGCGATCGCCTGTCGTTTGTCGACTGGGCCGAGACGGCCTTTGTTAGCGCCACCACCGGCAAGCGCGTCTCGCAAATTCTGGATCGCGTCGAGGCGGCGGCCGGCGAGCATCGGCGCCGCGTTAGCACTGCCGTGCTCAACGAGGCCCTCCAGGAAGCGGTTGCGTGGCACACCCCACCCACCAACCGCCAGGGGCGGCAGGGCAAAATCTACTACGCCACCCAGGCCAGCAGCCAGCCGCCCACGGTGGTACTGTTTGTCAACGACCCCCGACGGTTCCCGGCCAACTACTGCCGCTACATCGAACGCCAGCTGCGCCAGCAACTAGGCTTTGCCGGGACGCCGCTGCGCTTGCGCTGGCGGGCTAAAAGCGCCCGCGCGCTCGAGGGGAGCCTCAACCGGGCAACGCGCGTCTGATGGATCTGCTGCGCTCGCTCCCGCTGGGCCTGTATTTGGAGCGGCCCGTTACCTGGCTGCACGGGTTGGACCCGCGCGTCAAGCTGGCCTGGTTGCTGAGCCTGCTGATGACGCCGCTGATGGCCAACCCGCAATGGCGCCTGATCCTGGTGGCGCTGCTGATCCTGCTGACGCTCTCGGCGGCCATTCCGCTGCGCGTCTGGCGCCAGCAAATGGGGTGGTTGCTGGTGCTGTGCGGGCTGGCCTTCGTGCTGACCTGCCTGTTGGATGACGGGCTCTCGGTCTCGCACCAGCCGCGCTTGCCCGCGCCCGAATCGGCCTTGTCGCTGGCGGAAACGCCGCTGCCGCAACCCCAAGACTACCGCTACCTGCTGTTCGCGCTCGATCTGGGGGTGATTGACATTGAGTTGACCCGCCGCTCGCTGGAGCTGGCCGTGCGGGTTAGCACCGTCATTTTTACTGTGCTCTACAGTGCCAATCTCTACTTGCTCACCACCGCTCCCGAAGCGATCGCGGCCGGTTTGGAGAGCCTGATGCGGCCACTGCGGCGCCTCAACGTGCCGGTTACCGAAATAACGCTGACCCTGACCCTCTCGCTGCGCTTCATTCCGCTGGTACTCGAGGAGGTGCAGAATTTGGTGCGCTCGGTCCGGACGCGGGCCATCAACTGGCAGCAGTTGGGCTGGCGCCGCGGCTTGCAAGTGTGGCTGGTGGTGGTGGAGCGGCTGCTCAAAAACCTGTTGCTGCGCGCCGAGCAGATCGCAACGGCCATGCAGGTGCGCGGCTTTACCAGTCCCAGCGAGCACCGCGTGCGCTGGCACGAGCTGGCCTTGGGGCGCGGCGATTGGCTGGCCCTATTGGCGCTGGCGCTGCTGTGGAGCGGGCGCGTGGCCTGGGGCGGCATGGCATGAGTGCGGTCGCGCCCTGGCGCTGGCGTGCGCTGCCGCTTGGGGAGTGCACGGGGGCTGAGGTCTTTGAGGCGCTGGGCTATCCCAGCCAGCCCATTGCCACCCTGCTGGAAAGCCCCGTTCCGCCCCCGCAAGACCGGCCCCAGTTGGCGCGCTATTCCATTTGCGCGGGCCCACCGCGCACGGTGGGCGGCCGGCAGCAGCTCTATCGGCCGCCGCTGGGGCAGGTGCTGCCTTGCCTGCGCCGCTTGCTGCGCGCGAGCGGGACGCGCGGCATTCCCGCCCGGTGCCAGCATCTGCCGTTTGTGGGGGGATGGCTGGGGTGGTTGAGCTACGACGCGGCCCGCGAAATCGAGCGCTTGCCCGACTGCAACCCCGATCCGCTCCCGTTCCCGGTGGCCTACTGGTACGAGCCCGCCACCTTCGCGGTGTTGGATCGCCCCAACGGCACGCTCTGGTTGGCTGCCACCCAGCTTGCCGAGTTGGATCGGTTGCAACGCTGCTGCGAGCGCACCCCGGCCCGAACCGCCGAGCCAGTTGCGCCAGGCAAGCCTGCCCGTTTTGTCCCCATTGCCACCCAAGCGGACTACGAGCGCGCCGTCCGCCGCGCTCAGGCCTACATCCGCGCTGGCGAGATCTTCCAGGCTAATTTGTCCCTGCGCTTCACCCTGACCACCGCAGCCGCCAGTTGGAGCGTTTATCGCGCCCTGCGCGCCATCAATCCGTCGCCGTTTGCCAGCTACTGGCAAACGCCTTGGGGCAGTGCCATCGGCTGTTCGCCCGAGCGGCTGGTCAAACTGGAAGGCCGAACCGCTCAAACCCGCCCCATTGCAGGTACGCGAGCGCGCGGGCGCGATACCCAAACCGACCGCGAGCTGGCAGCCGGGCTCCAGGGCAGTCGCAAAGACAGCGCCGAGCACCTGATGCTGCTCGATCTGGCCCGCAACGATTTGGGCCGCGTCTGCGAGTGGGGCTCGGTCCGCGCCGACGAGCGCTTTGCAATCGAGCGCTACAGCCACGTCATGCATCTGGTCAGTAACGTCACCGGCCGCCTGCGCTCGGATTGGGACGTGATCGATTTGGTGCGCGCGCTGTTTCCGGGCGGTACGATTACCGGATGCCCCAAAGTGCGCTGCATGGAAATCATCGAGGAACTCGAGCCCGTGCGCCGCAATTGGTTTTACGGTTCCTGCGGCTACCTCGACCGGCGCGGCTACCTCGATCTCAATATCGCCATCCGGACGTTGCTGCACTGCCGGGCCGAGGGGCGCGATCCCGCGGCCCGGTACCGCGTCTGGGGGCAAGTGGGCGCCGGCATCGTGGCCGACAGCGACCCCAAAACCGAGTGGCACGAGTCGCTGCGCAAGGCCCAGGCGCAGCTGGCAGCCCTGGGGCTTGCTACCGATCGCCAACGCTAGAACCATGACCGTCTCGAGTGCCGCCATCACCGAACGCGCCCGCCAAATCCGTCAGGAGCTGCCGGATCGCGTGCGCCTGGTGGCCGTTAGCAAAACCATGCCGGCCGAGGCCATCCGGGCCGCCCATGCAGCCGGCATCCGCGACTTTGGCGAAAACTTCGTCCAAGAAGCTGCCAGCAAGCAACAGCAGCTGTCGGATCTCGACGGCATCCGCTGGCACCTGGTGGGGCACCTGCAGCGCAACAAGGTCAAGCAAGCCCTGCAGCACTTTCACTGCATCCAGAGCTGCGATAGCTTGCGGCTGGCGCAGCGCTTGGATCGCGTTGCCGGCGACCGCGGCATTCGCCCGCCTGTCTGCCTGCAGGTCAAACCGCGCCCCGATCCCAACAAGTACGGCTGGACCTTTGAGGGCTTGTGGGCCGATCTCGCCGAGCTCGATCGCTGCCGCCATCTAGATGTGTGCGGCCTGATGGCAATCCTGCCGCTGGGGCTATCGCAAGCGGAGGCCCTGGAGGCGTTCCGCTCGGTGCGCGCCTTGGCCGATCGCATCGCTAGCCAGCAGCTGTCGCAAATCCGCATGCAGGAGCTATCGATGGGCATGTCCGCCGACTACCCGCTGGCGCTCCAAGCCGGAACGACCGTGGTGCGATTGGGCCAAACCATTTTTGGCGCCCGCTCTTGACGCAAGTGGGGAGCAATGCCAACCTTCAACGCAAGCACGCGTCCCAGTGCTAGTGCTGGCGCGCGTCTGAACCGTTTTGCGCAGCTAGGGGGAAACCGTGAATTCGGTATTGGCCAAGCTAAGAGAATTTGTCAGTTTTGACGAGCCCGAAGCTTACGACGAGTACGAAGACGACCTGGATCGCGACGAGACCGAAGGGATCGCGGCCGATGCCGGCGGGCGCGAGGAGCGCCAGCGTCGCTATCGGCCCGGCGTTGGTGCCGCTCGCAGCGGCAGCGTTGCGGCCGGGAGCAATGTCATCGGCATGCCCGGCACCAGCAACGGGGCATTTGAGGTCATGGTGTTCGAGCCGCGCTCGTTCGAGAAGATGCCGCAAGTCATTCAAGCCCTGCGCGAGCGCAAGTCGGTGGTGCTGAATTTGACCATGATGGAGCCCGACGAAGCGCAGCGGGCCGTCGACTTTGTCGCAGGCGGCACCTACGCCATGGACGGCCACCAAGAGCGCGTGGGCGAAAGCATTTTCCTGTTTACCCCCAACAGCGTCAAAGTCACTACCCATTCCGGCGCGGTCCACGAGACGCCCTCCTCGAGCCAGAGCGAGAGCGTGCAGCCCGGGGCTTGGGCGACCGATCCCGAGAGCCTGGCGCAGTAGCGCCCCGCTCGCCGGCAGCCACTGAGGTGAGGCCAAGACCGTGTCGATCGCGCTCGGGATTGTGGGGGGCGGCGTCATGGGAGAGGCCATCCTCTCCCGATTGCTCGCCCAAGGACGCTACGCACCTGAGGCCATCCTCGCCAGCGATCCGTCGCCGCAGCGGCGCGAATACCTGCAGCAGCAGTACGGCATCCGCGTTGCAGCGGACAACCGCGAGGCAGCGACCGCTAGCGACATCCTGCTGCTGGCCACCAAGCCGCAAGTTTTGGATCGGGTTGCCCCCGAGCTAGCGCAGCCCGCTCCCGATAGTCCCAAGCCGTTGGTGGTTTCGATCCTGGCTGGGGTCCGCTTGGCGCGACTGGAGGCGGCTCTGCCCGGCTATCCCATTGTGCGGGCCATGCCCAATACGCCCGCGACAGTGGGCGCTGGCATGACTGCGATTGCGCTCAGCGAGCAGGCCAGTACCGAGCAGTGCCAGCGAGCCCGTGCCATTTTGGAGGCCGTGGGCCAGGTCATCGAGCTGCCGGAACCCTTGCTGGATGGGGCAACTGGGGTGGCCGGTTCGGGGCCCGCTTATGTGGCTATGGCGATCGAGGCCCTGGCTGATGGTGGCGTGGCTGCTGGCTTGTCGCGCGCCAGCGCCTACCAGTTGGCCCTGCAGACCGTGCTGGGAACGGCACAGCTGCTGCAAGCATCCGGCCAGCACCCAGCCGAGCTCAAAGACCGCGTGACCAGCCCCGGTGGGACGACGATTGCAGCGGTGGGCGTGCTGGAGCGCGCCGGCTTTCGCGCCGCGCTAGCCGATGCCGTCCGAGCGGCGCAGCAGCGGGCCGGCGAGCTGGGCCAATAACAGTGCTTCAGACGGCTGGGGTCGGCGCGAGCGCCACAGCCACAATGCCGCAGGGGCGAATGCCGCGGGCACGCAATGCCTCGGCGGCAGCGCGCGCTGTCGTGCCGGTGGTATAGATGTCATCGAGCAGCAGGACCGGTCCGGGGGGCGGATGCCGGTGCCAGCGTACCCCCAAGGCGAATAGCCCCCTCTAGGTTGCGGGCGCGCTCCTCGCGCCGCAAGCCGAATTGCGGGGCGGTTGCCTTGGCGCGCTGCAAGCCCGATGCCTGCAGCGGCAGACCGCTCGCGCGGCAAAAGCTGCGTGCCAGCAACTCGGCCTGATCGAAGCCGCGCTGACGCCGCTTGCGGGCGTGTATGGGGACCGGCACCACGGTCAGGTCGCCCGCCTGCGGCGATTGGTCTTGCCAGCTTTGGGCTAGCGCCTCGCCCAAGGGGGCGGCCAGCGAGCGCGCGCCCTCGTATTTGAGGGCCACGATCGCGCGCTTAAGCGTCCCCGTATAGTGCCCCCAAGCAAAAACCGGCAGCGGTGGGAACCAACGGCCTGCCGGCTACCGCAGCCGGCAGGCCTGCAACTGCCGCCAGCACCCCCAGCAAAGCGCTCGCTGGGCCGGGCGCTGGCACAGCGGGCAGTTGGGGCGCAGGAACAGCGCCGATACCTCCTGCCAGGCCCGATGGCGCCAATCAGGCACGGTCGCCTCCCTTGGGCCGCGTCGCCGCTGGCCCAGCGTTGAGGGGGGCTCGCTGCAGTGCTACCATTGGGGGCAAGTAGGTCATTGCAACTTCCAGCCCAACCTGCCCGTAACGCGCGCCAGCCACAGCGATTGGCTTTGCCATCATGAGTGCCAACGAAACCGAGCAACAACAGCAAGGCAGTGGGTTCAGTGAGGAGCGCACCCTCGACCTCATGCGCAAGTTCTCCGAGACTTACGCGCAGCGCAGCGGTACCTATTTTTGCTCGGATCCCTCCATTACGGCTGTGGTAATTGAGGGGCTCGCCAAGCACAAAGAAGAACTGGGGGCCCCGCTCTGCCCGTGCCGGCACTACGAGGATAAAGAAGCCGAGGTCAAAGCCGGCTACTGGAACTGTCCCTGCGTTCCCATGCGCGAGCGCAAAGAGTGCCACTGCCTGCTGTTTCTGACCGAGGATCACGATTTTGCCGGAGATCGGCAGCAGATCGATCTCGACTACGTCAAAGAGGTCCGCCAGGACATGACGTAAGCCCTGCCATGGCATTGGGCCTGTTTTGGCAGGGGGTAGAGCAGTTCAACCGGCAGGCGTTTTATGCTTGCCACGACACCCTAGAAGCGCTCTGGATGGAAGCGCCCGAGTGGGATCGCAACTTTTACCAGGGCATTCTGCAAATTGCCGTGGGCTGCCATCACCTCAGCAACCACAATTGGCGCGGAGCCGTTATTTTGCTGGGCGAAGGGATGGGACGTCTCCAGGCCTACGAGCCGAGTTACCACGGCATCGACCTCGAGCGCTTGCTAGCCGACAGCGCGCAGCTGCTCGAGGCCTTGCACCAAGCGGGCGAAGCGGGGGTCGCCCAATGCGCCCGGCAGCTCGCTGGCGGTGAGGGGCCCCAAATCGTGCCAGTTGCAACGCAGGCGTGAGCCGCGCTAGGAGCCAGCCATGACCGAACGGGTACAGCCAGCGCCCACTCACAGCGCCCCGGACGCTGCCCGCCAGGCAACCGCGATCGCCGATCGTTCTCACTGCGGCCTAATTAGCTTATCCGGCGAAGACTGCGCGCGCTTTCTGCAAAACCAAAGCACCAACGACATCCAGGCGCTGCAGCCAGGGCAAGGCTGCCAGACAGTGTTTGTGAGCTCGACAGCGCGCACGGTCGATCTGGGCTGGGTTTATGCCACCGAGAGCGGATACTGGCTGCTCGTCTCGCCCCAGCGGCGCCAGACGCTCGTGGAGCGGCTGGATCGCTACCTGTTTCCGCTGGATCGCGTCGAGCTCGCCGACCGCTCGGATGGCTGCGCCGTCTTTGTAGCCCTTGGCCCCAATAGCGATCGCCTGGCGCGCGAGTTGGGGGCCGAGCGACTGTCGGCAGGCGTCGAGGGCGACCACCAAGCCGTGCCGTGGGGCAATGCCACCCTGCGCGTTGCCGCCGGTAGCGGGCTGGCCCTACCGGGCTATACCGTCATTGCGCCTACCCAGGCAGCGGAATCGGTCTGGGTGGCCCTAACGGCGGCCGAGGTCCCCATCCTGGGCGAGCGGGACTGGGAGCAGCTGCGCGTTTGCCAAGGACGCCCCATCCCCGATCACGAGCTGACCGAGGACTACAACCCGCTAGAGGCGGGCCTGATCGGCGCGATTTCCTTTCACAAAGGCTGCTACATCGGCCAGGAGACGATCACGCGCCTCAACACCTACAAGGGCGTCAAGCAGCGGCTGTGGGGCATCCGCTTGCCCGCGCCAGTAACGGAAGGAACCCCCATAGCGGTTGCCGGCAAAACGGTGGGGGCGCTAACCAGCTGCGTCGAGACGGCCGAGGGCGGCTTCGGTTTGGGCTACGTCAAGACCAAAGCGGGCGGCGCCGGAACCCGCGTTAGCGTTGGCGAGACTGAAGGCGAGCTGGTTGCCGTCCCGTTTCTGGACCACAGTTACTACGACCCCGGCCAGTAACGCATCACTCGGGCAGCAGATCGCGCTCGGCTAGCCAATCGCGGTTGAACAGCCGCGACTGGTAGCGCGCGCCGCTATCGCAAAGCACGGTCGCAATGGTGTGCCCCGGCCCGAGCTCGTGGGCGAGGGCGTAAGCAGCGCCGACGTTGATGCCCACCGAGCTGCCCATGAACAGCCCATCGCGCTCGAGCAACCGATAGACCATGCGCACGCACGTTTTGTCATCGATGCGGATGGCATCGTCCACCGGCGCGCCCTGCATGTTGGCGGTCACGCGGCTGATGCCAATGCCTTCGGTAATGGATTTGCCCTCGGATTGGGGCTCGCCCGTTTTGACCCAGTTGTAGAGGCCACTCCCGACCGGATCGGCCAGGATGCAGCGCACGTCCGCGTTTTGTTCTTTAAAAAAGAACGAGCCGCCGGCGAAGGTGCCGCCGGTACCGGTAGCAGCGACCCAAACATCGAGCTGGCCGCCAGTTTGGGCCCAGATTTCGGGGCCGGTGGTTTCGTAGTGGCCGCGCCGGTTGGCGGTGTTGTCGAATTGGTTGGCCCAGATGGCATTATCCATCTGCTCGGCCAAGCGCCCCGAGACTTTGACGTAGTGGTTGGGATCGCTGTAGGGCACCGCCGGCACGGTTTTGACCTCGGCCCCTAGGGTCCGCAGCATGTCGATTTTTTCCTGGGACTGCGTCTCGGGGATAACGATCAGGCAGCGGTAGCCTTTGGCATTGCAGATGTGGGTCAGCCCGATGCCAGTGTTGCCGGCCGTCCCTTCGACGACCGTACCGCTCGGTTTGAGCGCGCCGCGTTCTTCGGCCTCTTGAATGATGTAGTGCGCTGCCCGGTCTTTGACCGAACCGCCGGGATTGAGGAACTCGGCTTTGCCCAGGATCTCGCAACCGGTCTCGTCGCTGAAGCTGTTGAGCCGAATGAGGGGGGTATTGCCGACAGTCCCCACAAAGCCGTGCCGGATATCCATAAGCGTCGTTCGCGCGGCGCGATGCCCGACTCCAAAAACGTGTAGGGCAGGCAGTGCCCACCCTACAACACGTTACCGGTCGCGGCCGCCTACTGATTGGGCTGCGGTGTCATGCGCAGGTAGGGCTTGAGCTCGCGGTAGCCTTTGGGGAAGCGCTGCTGGAGCTCGCTTTCGTCTTTGATGATGGGTAGGATGACGCACTCGTCGCCCTGCTTCCAGTTGGAGGGTGTTGCCACTTTGTACTGGTCGGTGAGCTGGAGCGAGTCGATCGCGCGCAGCAGCTCGTCAAAGTTGCGACCCGTACTGGGGGGATAGGTCAGCGTCAGCCGCAGTTTCTTGCCCGAGTCGATGATAAAGACCGCCCGAACCGTGCTGGTGTTGTCGGCATTGGGGTGAATCATGCCGTAGAGGTCGGAGACCGTGCGGTCGTCATCGGCCAGGATGGGGAAGTTGAGCTTGGCGTTTTGCGTCTCTTCGATGTCCTGGCTCCAGCCCATGTGGGACTCCAGGTCATCGACACTCAAGCCCAGGACTTTAACGTTGCGCTTGTCAAACTCCGATTTGAGGCGAGACAGGTCCCCCAGCTCGGTGGTGCAAACCGGGGTATAGTCGGCCGGGTGCGAAAACAGCACCACCCAACTGTCGCCAGCCCACTCGTAAAAGGCAATATCGCCGCTGGTGGATTTCTGCGTAAAGTCTGGGACTGTATCGCCGAGTTGCAGTGCCATAGCTAAACCTCCCGCTTGCGCGATGGGAACCGGTGCCTCCCCAACCCTAGCATAAATCCGGTTTGTCGGTCGGGTTTTGGGCCTTTGCCACGATCGCTCCCCTGACGGGCGAGCCGCAACGTGCGATAGCATGCCTAACTAGAGCTTAAAAAAGCCATTTATCAACGCAGCCCCTAATGCGAGCGCAACTTTATTAGGAGGATCGATGATGGTAGACCGTTTGATTCGTGCTGCCACCCTCTCGCTAGCCGCAATCGTCGCTTGCTTGGGCGTGTTGGGCGTTCCGCAAGGGACGGCCCATATCAGCGCCCCCGCGGCGATCGCTACCGAACTGGAAGTCCCGGCCAACGACCCTGCCAACCAACAACTCATACAGCAGGGCAACAAACTCGATCTCAACAACAGCAGCGTGCGTTCCTTTAGCCGGCTCCGCGGCTTTTACCCCAATTTGGCCAGCAAGATCGTTGCCAACGCGCCCTACGATAACGTCGAAGACGTGCTCGAGATTCCCGATTTGAGCGAGCGCCAGCGGGAGCGCCTTGAGGCCAATATGGACGAGTTCACAGTGGGCGAGCCCACGACCGAGTACGTCCACGGCTTCGATCGCGTTAACAACGGCATTTACTAAGCCCCGGCCATCCCGATTGCACTGCGCCAGCCATTGTGACTGCCACCTCCTTGCGACCGGCGCCGTTGGATGTCCTGGTGATTGGGGCAGGGGCAGCCGGACTCTATACGGCGCTCTGCCTGCCTGAGACTTGGCGCGTCGGCCTCGCTTGCAAGGATGACCTCCAGCAAGGGGCGAGCCGCTGGGCGCAAGGGGGAATTGCTGCCGCTATTGGCAGCAGCGACTCCCCCAAGCAGCACTTTCAGGACACCATCCGCGCTGGCGGCGGGCTCTGCATCCCCGAAACCGTGCGCCTGTTGGTGGAAGCGGCACCCGAGCGCATTCGCGCGCTGCAGCAGTGGGGGGTTACCTTCGATCGCGAGGGATCGGGGCTGGCTGCCACGCTGGAGGCAGCGCACTCGCAACCGCGCATCCTTCATGTCTCGGACGAGACGGGACGCGCCATCGTCGAGGCACTGAGCGCGCGCGTGCTGGAGCGCGATAACATCCAGCTGCTGTCGCCGGCGGTGGCGCTCAATCTGGTCTGGGATGCGCCCACCGGACGCTGCCAGGGCGCCGATATGCTCTGGGCCCATCGCCTGGTACGCGTGCCGGCCTCGGCGGTGGTGCTGGCCACCGGCGGTGGCGGGCAGGCCTTTGCCCGCACCACCAACCCCCCAGCCAGCACCGGGGATGGCATGGCCATGGCCTGGCGGGCTGGGGCGCAGTTGCGGGATATGGAATTCGTGCAGTTCCATCCCACGACTTTGGCAGTGCCGGGAGCAGGCAACGCCCTGCTGAGCGAGGCCGCTCGCGGGGAAGGGGCGCATCTGATTGACGCCCGCGGCCATCGCTTTGCCTTCGACTACCACCCCGATGGCGAGCTCGCCCCGCGCGATGCCGTCAGCCGCGCCATTTTCGAACGCCACCGGCAAGCTGGCGATGGGGCTACCTATCTCGATTTGCGCCCCATTCCGCCGCAGCGACTGCACCAGCGCTTTCCCAACCTGATACGGCAGTGCCAGCGGGGGGGGCTCGATCCCCAAAACGATCCCATCCCCGTTGCCCCGGCCGCCCACTATTGGATGGGTGGGGTGGCTGCGGACCTGGGGGCGGCCACCACACTGGCCGGTGTCTATGCCGTTGGCGAGACGGCCCATACGGGGGTGCACGGGGCCAACCGCCTGGCCAGCAACTCGCTGCTGGAGTGCCTGGTCTTTGGCGGGCAGCTGGCCGCCATGGAACGGCCGCCGGCACCGCGCGAGCGCGGCAGCGGCTCGGGGAACGAACGGCCGCTTGAGGTGATCGCGCCCGACTGGGCAGCAGACGCGCGCTGCATAGACGCCATCCGCGCGGCCCTGCCGCCGCTACTCTGGGAGCGGGCTGGCATCTGCCGCGAGGGCCGCTCGCTCGAGGACGGGCTAGCCCAGGTGCGCGCTTGGCGCCGCGAGTGCGAGCGCACGGCACTGGGCCAACAGCTGCTGGCCCCGCTGGCCGACGGCGCCATCGCGCTGCCCTCGCAGCAGGCGCACCAAACCCTGCGCTGCTGCATCGAGACCCTCAACCTGCTGGATCTGGGTCAGGCGCTACTGCAAAGTGCGCTCGCGCGAACCGAGAGCCGCGGCGCACACTACCGCACGGACTACCCGCAAACGGATCCCCACTGGCAGCGGCACGTGCTGCTCCAGCGTGATCGCTGCTGGCGATCACCGCCGCTCTAGCGCCCGGGCAGCTTGTACTTAAACTCCGTGGGGCCTTGGTAGCCGCTAATCTCAGCCAGTTGCGCCAGCGGAATCGTGCCGCGATAGGTTTCGCCCTCAATCTGCCAGGTGGGATAGGACTTGATGTTGGCAGCCTTGCACTGGCTGGGCTGGGCGTTGGGCCCCTCGGGATCGCACTCGACGTAGTTAATTAAGGCAAAGGCCTCTTGGCCGAACAGGTTTTTCTGCCGGTCGCAGTGGGGACACCAGTAGGCCCCGTACATGGTGGCGCCTAACTCGCTCAAGTGCCGGGCTAGGGCCATCTCGGCCGGTCCAGATTCGGTATCGATGGGCCACCCCTTGCCGGGCTGGGGCGAGCTGGTGGGGGTAGGCACAGGCTGGCGTTGGCCGGAGGCCGCCACCGAGTCCGAGCCCACATCGGCATAGATGCCCAAGGCCCCCAACAGGGTCACCATGGCAGCGACGATGCTGACAAACAGCAGTTGGCCGACATCCTCCCAGTCCCGACCGACAATCGTGAGGCCGAACAGGCTGAGCGAGAAGACTGCCGAGCCAATGCAGTAGGGGCAAAGAGCCTGAATTTGGGTAGCGAGCACGTACATGAGGTAGCCGCTAAAGGCGGTCATGGCCGTGCTACCTGCCAGCAGTAGCAGCCAGCTCCCTGCCTCCAGGCGGCGCCGGAGCGCTTTGTTGGTGTCGCGGTTGACCGCCAGCGGGCCCAGCGCAAACGCTGCCATGCTCGCGTACGCCAGGCAGCCAAACAGGGCAAGTGGCAGGCCAAAAACGGTGGCGTACGGACTGCTCAGGACGCTGTCGCAGCCGCTAGCGCCGCCGGCGGCGCCGCTGGGACAGGCAGCGGCGCCTCCCGTGAGCTTGACGGCGGTCAAATAGGCGGTCAGGACGGCCCCTACGGTCGCGATCACGCCCATCAGCGGCCGCGACCAGCGATGGATCCAGGGAGCGGAGCGGCGGCGAGTCATGAGCGATGCAGTCGGGACAGCTTCCTCTTTCTAGCGCAAGCAGCGGGCGGCGTCACTCACGAGGAGAGCTTGAGGGAAGCGCTCGATTGCGACTCCTCAGGCCCAGTCGCCGCCGCGCGCGCCGCCTCGGCGAATTGGCTCACGCGAATGGGATCGATGGTGTCGCTCACCCGGCCGTGCCGCTTGAGCGAGGTGGCGGCAATAACGCCGTCAGCCGCTTGCAATAGCTGCGCCACGTTGTCGCAATCGGCACCGCTACCGATCAAAACCGGCGCGCCGCCGGCGGCATCGGTTGCAGCGCGCAGCTCGCCCAGGCTGGGCGCTTCGCCGGTCTCCGGACCGGTGACGATGGCGGCATCGGCCAAGCCGCGCTCGAGCGTTTCGCGGACGGCGGCCGGCCAGTTGGGGCGGCCCAGCGGTTGGGCGTGCTTGACCAGCACGTCGGCCCAAATGGCGACCTGGCTGCCCAACTCGCGGCGGTAGCGCAACAGCTGATTGGCGGGGCCCTCAATCAAGCCGCGATCGGTGGCCATCACGCCAGTCAAGACATTGACCCGAATGAAGTTGGCCCCCGTGCAGCTGGCAATGGCCATGGCGCTATGGGCATCGTTGCGCAACACATTGATGCCCACCGGCAGCACGACCAAGCTCTGCAGCCGCTGCACGATCAGCGTCATGGCGCTCACGACCGCCGGATCGACGTGCTCTTTTTCAAAAGGCGTATCGAAAAAGTTCTCCACCAAAATGCCATCCACCCCACCGGCAGCTAGCGCCGTCGCTTCTTGCTCGGCGCGATCGATGGCAGCTTGCAGGTCGCCTCCCCATCGAGCAGAACTGGGCAGCGGCAGCAGGTGGACGACGCCTACAATGGGCGTTTCGGTTTGGAAAAGCGACTTTAGCTCCACGACCTCAGATCGCTGCGCACGTGGCGCCTAGTAACTCGGCTGGCCGCGGCGAGCCGAAGGTGGCGCTCGTATTGTATCGGCGATGGGGGCCATCGCGGCTCAGCGTCCATTTTAGGGGGTTGCCTTTGGCGACTGGGCAAAATCACTGGACCGTTCTGCAAGGCACAAGCGCGCGCACGGCGGCGTTGCCAAGCGCCAGTTGTGTTACTTTGGGCGCTACCTTAAACTGCGGGCTGTACTGGTGGGATGCAACGGCCGCAGCCAGGCAACGAGTGACTGAGACCCGTGACTGCACGCCTATCAACTGCCGATCCGAGCAATCTCTCCGCTGCCCCAGGGCAGTGGCCGGGGGTATTTGAAGCTTACCGCGGTTTTTTGCCGGCTACCGAGGCAACGCCAACCGTCACGCTCTCAGAAGGCAACACCCCGTTGCTGCCGCTGCCTTCAGTGGCTCGCCAAATCGGGCGTGGCGTCCGCGTTTTTGCCAAATACGATGGTCTGAACCCAACAGGCAGCTTCAAAGATCGCGGCATGAGCGTCACGATCTCGAAAGCGCAGGAAGCTGGCGCGCAAGCTGTCATTTGTGCCAGCACGGGCAATACCTCGGCCTCGGCAGCCGCCTACGCCAGTCGGGCTGGGTTGCGAACCTTTGTGCTGGTCCCTGAAGGCTACGTTGCGCTGGGCAAGCTAGCCCAGGCGCTCGTTTACGGGGCCGAGGTTCTGGCCATTGATGGCAATTTCGACACCTGCCTGCACCTAGTCAAAGAGATGGCCGAGCGCTACCCGGTCACGCTCGTTAACTCCATCAACCCTTACCGCCTTCAGGGCCAAAAAACGGCAGCCTTTGAGGTGGTTGACGGCTTGGGCGATAGCCCGGACTGGCTCGCCATTCCGGTGGGGAATGCCGGCAACATCAGCGCTTATTGGATGGGGTTCTGCGAATACCATTCGGCAGGTTATTGCCATCGCCTGCCCCACATGATGGGATTCCAATCCGAAGGTGCCGCGCCGACTGTCAGCGGCGCTCCAGTCACCTCGCCCCAAACGGTGGCAACTGCCATTCGCATTGGCAATCCGGCCAACTGGCAAAGCGCGCTCGATGTCCGAGCTGCCAGTCAAGGGGCCTTCGATCGCGTCTCCGATGCCGCCATCCTAGATGCCTACCGCTGGCTGGGGGCCCAAGAAGGCATTTTTTGCGAGCCGGCCAGCGCAACGGCCATCGCCGGCTTGCTCAAAGTCAAGGACCGCATCCCCAGCAATGCCACTGTGGTTTGCGTTCTGACCGGCAACGGCCTCAAGGATCCGGATTGCGCCATCCAGTACAGCCAGGCCGAGGTCCGCTCGGGCATCGCCCCCAATGGCGATGCCGTGGCTCGCGCGATGGGGTTCTAGCGCCCCAGCAGTTGCTACTGGGCATTTGAGGCTGCCACTGGGCACTGCGTTTGGCAAGCTTGGAGGCAGCATTGCAGAGGGGCTGATGCCGTTCGGGCGCTTCTTTCGCTTTTTTCGCTACGTCACCTTTGGAACGCTCAAAACGACCGTATCGCGAGCGTTCCAGCGGCGCCTGGTGGGACTGTCGGCCGAGATGGCCTACAACACCACCCTGGCCATCTTTCCGGCTCTGATTGCCATCCTCACCGCGATCGGCCTGTTTGAGTCCACCGTTCGCGAGACGCTGACCGATCTGGCGCGACCCCTGCAAAACGTTGCGCCCCAGCAAGTTTGGGAGCTGCTCAACGAATTCGTTGAGAGCATCAAAGAATCCAGCAGCCGCAGCCTGCTCTCAATCAGCTTTTTGGCAGCCATTTGGATCTCCTCGGCTGCCCTAAGCGCGGCCATGAACGCGCTCGATCAAATCCATCGCATTCCGCGCGAACAGCGCCGTCCGTTTTGGAAAGCCAAGATCGTTTCCATCGTGTTGACCCTGGGCACGATGCTGTTGCTGGTCGTTGCCTCGTTTTTGGTTCTTATCAGCGACTTCATCGTGCAATTTGTTGTCGATCACTTTTTAGCCTACGTTATCGACGCCGTCTGGGTTGACTGGATCCTGACCGTCTGGCGCCTACTTAGCTGGCCCTTTGCCTTGGCAACGGTGGCGGCTGCTTTTGCCCTCGTTTATCGGTTCGGGCCCAGTCAAAAAACCCCGGGCGTGCCCATCGTGCCGGGTGCCGTCATGGCAGCGGTCTCTTGGGCCGGCATCTCGGCCCTATTCCGGCTATACGTTGCCAACTTCGGCCGCTACAACCAAATCTACGGTGCCGTGGGAACGGTGATCGTCCTGATGCTGTGGTTCTATATGAGCTCGCTGGTTTTGCTACTGGGCGACCAGCTCAATGCCACCGTTAGCGAGCAAATGCCCGAGCGCGACAAGCGAGCGCTTGGCCTCATCCCCACCTCGCCTCGGACCGGCCTCAAGACCCTAAGCAACGCCGTTACCGATCACTTGCCTCGCAACCGAGGAAAACGACGCCCGAATGCCGATGACGACCCCGAAGAGCGCGAAGGCGACTCGCTTGAGGATGACTGAGGGCGATCGCGATCGGGTGCCGGCGCGCCTGCGCTCGCTCAGCTACCTGCTCGACAATGCCATCCCCATTCCCGGAACGGGCATCCGCATCGGCCTGGATCCCCTCTTGGGCTTATTGCCGACAGCAGGCGATGGGCTGGGCATGGTGCTGTCAGCTTACATTCTTATCGAAGCCGCCCGGCTGGGGGCTTCCCCAGCTTTACTGGCGCGCATGGCCTTCAATATTGCCCTGGAAACGGTCGCCGGCACTGTCCCCGCATTGGGTGACTTGTTTGATGCCGCTTGGAAAGCTAACGCCAAAAACTTGGCCTTGCTTGAGCGGCACCTGCAGGCACCGACCAGCGAGCCCGCCACGGCTTGGGGCACCGTGGGACTGCTGTTAGGCGGGTTACTACTGCTAGGAGCCGGCTTGGCGATCACGAGCGTTGCCCTTGTTGCAGCGCTGCTAGGCGCGATCGGCTAGCGAGATCCATAAATACTGCAATTCGAGCGAAACATTATGACTTTGCCCCGGCGCGAGCAAAGCTGTTACCTTAACCAGCGATGTTGCTCGGTGCGCAGGAGTAGGCCATGTCTAAGCTTAGGGCAAATTGCCAGGGTACGCTATTTGCCTTGGTTGCAGCTGGTTTGGCGGTCGGTCTCCCAATCGCCCAGACTAATCCGGCAGCAGCCGCACACCAAATTGCTCAGCAAGCGCAGGATGCTTCCGAGCAAGCTACTGACGCTCAACGCTCGCAGCAGGAGCGGCCGCGCGTCGCAGTTCTCAATTTTGACTTCAGCAGTATCAGCAACCCGCAATTGCTGTCCTTTATCAAGGGTGGGGCAAGCGGCGTTAGCGATATCTTGATCTCAAAGCTCGTTTAAAAAACGGACTACCGCGTCATCGAGCGCAGCCGAGTCGAAACCATCTTGGCCGAGCAGAACTTAGGACAATCCGGGCGCATTGACTCCAGCACGGCTGCCAAGATTGGCAAGGTCTTGGGAGTGGAAGCAGTAGTTTTTGGCTCGGTCAATCAATTTGACCTGCAAAAGCAAGAATCGGGCGGTGGCTTGTTTGGAATCGCTGCTAACGTTGAGGAAGAAGATGCCTTTGTTGGCCTAAACTACCGCGTTGTCAGCACCAATACGGGCGATATCCTGACAGCCGGCCAGGGCAAGGGTAAGGCCAGCCAGTCCGATACGCAGGTCAGCGTTTTTGGCATTGGCAGTGCTGGTTCGGACACAGAGAACCAAACCAAGCTATTGACGCTCGCCACTGAAGAATCGCTCAAGCAGAATTACGACAAGTTAGCATCGCTAGGGCCTGCCGTTCCCAACCAAGAGGCCCTAGTTGCCGAGGTGACTGATGGCAAGGTGGTTTTAGATCGCGGATCGGGTGATCGCTATCGCGAAGGAATGGTTGTCTCGATTGAGCGAGCCACGAACGAGGTCACCGATCCCGAAACGGGGAAAGCGATCCGGCGCATAACGGATTCTATCGCTCGAGTCAAGCTGACGCAAGCCGATCGCCAATCGAGCGTGGGCAAAATCATCTCGGGGCGTCCCCCACAAAGGGGCGACATTGCCAAACCTGTGGAGCAGTAACTTCCAGGGCAAAAACCATCCGCGCCAAGCGCGGATGGTTGCTCTTTATTGGATCAAATTGGAGCGATGGACTCGCTTAAGACCCTTGGGAGTCCTGCATGGTCTGCTGCAAGCGCTTGCGCAGTTCTGTGTCTTGCTTTAGGGCTGCCAGGATCCGGTTAAAGCGCTGGCGATTCAACCCTACTTGCTCGACTGCTTGTTGCTTCTGGGAATTGGCCTGTTTTTGAAGCTGCATGAGCTTTTGACTGACGCGCCGGAACTCCTGCATTTCAGCCTGCGTTGCATCGGGTTCTGCCTGGGATTGACCCGATGAACTGTCTTGGAATTGCGATTTTGATTGCTTTGATTTCAGGATAGCGAAAAACTTTTGCTGGTTGAGCTCCGAGCGCTCGATCGCCTTAAGTCGTTTTTGCTGGGTTTGCTTTTGGATTTGCCGGATTTTTTGCAGAGCTTGGGCAAATTGGTCCAACTCAGCCGAGCTAACGTCTTGGGCCGGCTCAACCTGGCTGGGTTGCGTCTGGGATTGCTGCGACTCTGCTTGGGACGACTGCTCTGTTTGGGATGACTGCTGCTGGTTCTGAGCGAGTCCGGGCACGCTACCGGCCAGCAGTAGAGCAGCCGCTGTCCCGCCTGTTAAGAGTGTTTTTTTGACCATTGGGGATCCTCCCTGAGGATGCAATCGCGGCGTATCGTTCTGCTCCAACAACGGCGCGATCGCTAGCAAGTTCCCATCTACGCTAGCAGGCAGCCCTTGGCTTGCGCATTTAGCAAGTAACTCACCTTACCCAAGCGGCATTCTGGCCCGCACCCCCAATCGGAATGCCGGCGCGAGGAAACACCGTTTGGGAACCAGCTAGCGCACGGTTGCTTGCTGGGGAACGGCGTCGTAGGGCCTGATGAGATACAGCCGCACGAACTGCCACGCGTTCGAGACCTTATACGGCAGCTTGCGGAGGGACTTGAGCCACCGCGGCGCTTGCGTCGACTCGATTTCAACTAGCCGCTCGTTGTTGCTCACGCACTGCTCGAGCCGCGGATAGAACTCAGGGTGATCGACGTTAAGCGTCACGGGAAAGACGCGACCTGCCGTTTCGTTGGTCTTGCGGATAACGTAGCGATCGTACTCGCGCGCATCGAGCCCTAAGGCTTTATAAAGGCCAGGTTCCTGCACGTCGCGCAGGTACATGACGCCAAACACGGCTAACAAGAAAAAGCGGCACCACAACCGGGCCAGCCAGCCGTTAACCAGGTGGGGCTGCGACTTCATGACGGCGTCAAAGAAATCCCCATGCCGGTTCTCGTCTTGGCACCAATTTTTGAAAAACCGGAAAAGCGGATAAAAACGCTTCTCGGGATGGGCTTCTAGGTGCCGGTAGATGGTGATATAGCGCCAATAGCCGATTTTTTCCGACAGGTAGGTGGCGTAGAAGACGAACTTGGGCTTAAAGAAAGTGTACTTTTTATTCTGCGTCAAAAACTTCAGGTCGAGGGCCATATTGAAATCGCCCATGGCCTTGTTGAGAAAACCCGAGTGGCGGGCTTCGTCCCGCGACATGAGCGTAAAGCACTCGGCCAAAATGGGGTTGCGATCTTTGAGGCGCCGACCCAACTCCTTGTACAGCAAAAAACCGGAAAACTCGGCCGTACAAGAGCGCTCCAGGAACTGGACGAATAGCTTCTGCGTTTCGGGATCGAGGTCTTGCCACGACTGGTTGAATTCTTCGTCCCGAATGAAATGCTTTTTGTTGTAATCGGCACGGAACTCTTCCAAAATCGCCCGCAACTCTTCTTCGTTGGGCGAAATGTCCATCCGCGCCATTGCTTCAAAGTCTGTAGTATAGAAGTTGGGCGTTAGCAGCGTTTCTTTGACTTGCTGCCCCTGGGTTGACGGCTGCTGCGAATCCGTCCGGTTCTGGATTTCAACCATGGCTGCTCGCGCTCGCTACCAAGTAACGGATCGGACTTCTTCAAGTGTATCAACCGCGCGCCCCGCTTGGCCGGCAGCAGTCGTTAAGAGTTGCAACGCCTGCCAAGCAGGACGCAAGCGTCAGTTGCCCGCCAGCCACTTGTACGAGTTGATGCGCTCGAGCACGTACAAAACGAGCAGCTCCAAGGTGACTTTGCGCTCGTCAATCATGAACGGCTCGACCGTGCTGGGGGACGCGCCTTCGACTTGATGGGTAAACGCCTTCTGGCTGCTGATGTCCTCATCCAGAAAGTAGAGGATGAACTTGAGCGTCCCGTTGTGCCACGTTCCCACCACCTGCGAGCACTGTTCCGGTTGTTCCCCGTTGGGGATGGGAACGGCTCCTTGGGTAAAGCTTAGTTCCAGATCCGCAATGCCTGCTTGCTGCGCCGCTTCTTGCAAGCGGGGCAGATAGTCCTGCTGAATGAACTCGGTAAAGGGCTTGTCTTCCAGTTTGGGTTTCTTTTGCTTTTTGCCGCCCTCGGCTTTTTCTTGCGCGGACTGGGATTGACTGGCGCCACCCTTACTAGCGCTGGCCTTGGACTGGCGCTTGCCGGCCGCTTTGGCCTGCTTTTGCTCGCCCTCTGCCTCACTGGCCTCCTCGGCAGCAGGAGCAGCGCTTTCGTGGGCTTCGTGCTGCTGTTGTGCTCGTTCGGGGTTAGAGGAAGTTTGTTCTGCCATTGGCGCGCTGGTTAAGCTCTCTGCCACTGCCCTCGGTCCTCGCGTTGCCCAGCAGCGGGTTGGTGGATTGTTTAAATTATCTTAACCCATCCGCTAGTACCAACCGCTCCCTGGCCAGCAACCTGGCGAGCGGATCGGCCTTTGGGCTTGCGAGCCGAGACGGAGGCGCGCTGGGGCTAGCCGCCGGCTACAGCCGGTACGATGCTGACCTCATCGCCGTCCTGTAGTGCCGTTTGGGGCCCGTCCAGAAAGCGGATGTCCTCGCTGTTGACGTAGAAGTTTAAAAAGCGATGGGGCTTGCCGCTTTCATCGCGCAGGCGCCCCTTGATGCCGGGGCAGTTCGCTTCAAGCGCATCCAAAAGCTCGCTGACGTTACTGCCACTGCACTCCACTGTGGCTTGCTCGTTGGTATATTTCTGCAGGACGGTTGGAATCAAAACCTTCACGGCCATAAGCGATCGCTCTCGCGTTGTTGCGCTGTTAGGGCTAGCGGCCCGATCGTACCAAGACCTGTTGCCCATCGCGGGACTGCGAGCGCGCCCAAGCCTGCTCGAAGCTACTGAGTTTGGCCTCGATGGCGATCGGCTCGCCAATGCAGTCCTGAAGGGCTTCTTGCGTTTTGAGCCCATTGCCGGTGATGTAGGCAACCATGGTCTCATTGGGATCGATCCGGCCGGCTTCGGCCAACTTTTTCAGCACGGCAACAGTCGTACCCCCGGCCGTCTCGGTGAAGATGCCTTCCGTTTCGGCTAGCAGCTTGATGCCTTCAACAATCTCGGCATCGGTCACTGCCTCAATCTCGCCGTCCGTCTCGCGCGCCGTATCCAAGGCATAAGCGCCGTCGGCCGGGTTGCCAATGGCAATTGATTTGGCGATTGTATCGGGTTTGACCGGATCGACAAAGTCGCGGCCGGCCTGAAAGGCTTGAGCCACCGGGGAGCAACCTTGGGCTTGCGCGCCGCTAAAGCGCGTGGCGTACTGGGGAACCAAGCCCGTTTTGACCAATTCTTGGAAGCCTTTCTGCAGCTTGGTGAACAGCGACCCAGAGGCAATGGGACAAACGATCCGATCGGGAAGCTGCCACCCCAGTTGCTCGGCTACCTCGAACGCCAGGGTCTTAGACCCCTCCGAGTAGTAAGGGCGCAGGTTGATGTTGACAATGCCCCAATCGTAGGTGTTGGCAATTTCGCTACAGAGGCGGTTGACCTGGTCGTAGTTGCCCTGCACTGCCATGACAGTGGGGTTGTAGGCCAGCGTACCCACGATTTTGCCCGCCTCCAGATCGGCCGGGATGAACACGCAACAATTCAGGCCGGCGTGGGCGGCGATCGCGGCCGTCGAGTTAGCCAAATTCCCCGTACTGGCGCAGGCCACCGTATCGAAGCCAAACTCGCGCGCGCGCGAGAGGGCGACTGCTACGACCCGGTCCTTAAAGCTCAAGCTGGGGACGTTGACGGCATCGTTTTTGATGTAGAGCTTGTTGAGCCCCAAGCGGTGGGCCAGCCGCTTCGACTCAACCAGGGGAGTCATCCCCGTGCCTACATCGATGGGGTCAGGGCTAGCGACGGGCAAAAACGGCTGGTAGCGCCAAATGGAGTTGGGTCCTGTGGCGATCGCCTCGCGGCTAACTTGCTGCCGGATGGCCTCGTAGTCGTAGGCAACCTCGAGGGGGGCAAAGGTTTCTTCGCACACGTGGATCGGGCGCAGGTCGTACGTCGCACCCCCTTCTTTAGAGACCAACTGGGTGAAGGTGGCGGGCTGCGCCGACTGATCGGAAATGGGCATCGCCTGGGTCATCGGCAGGACCTGGATTGCTCCCTGTCAGTGCTGGCGGATAGTAACACACCCCCAGGGCCGGATCAATTATAGCCGAGCTATTTTGTCGGGATTATTGTGGCTGCGGACTGCCCCCGCTCACGGGCGGGATTAGCACGACTTCGTCCCCATCGCGCAAGTGCGTGTCGGGAGGGACGAAGCCATCGCCGATGCCCAAATCGGTCAGCTCGCGCCACGGGGCCAGCTCGGGGCGCTCGGCGATGAGCTGCTCCAGTACGGCCTTGACGGGGGTTTGGGGCGGGAACTCGCGCTCGAGCCGCTCGACACCAAAGGCATCCCGATAGATGGCAAACAGCGCGATCGTGACGGTGATGCGGTCTTGGGGCATGGCCGAGCAACTCGAGCAAACTAAAAAGCGCCCCACGCTAATTGGTGGAGCGCCTTTGCTGGGCGTATCTAGCCTCCGGTTTAGGCGGTTTGCGCTTGGGCCGGAACGGCTTTTTGCTCCTGAATGACCTTGTCGATGAGGCCGTAGTTTTTAGCTTCCTCGGAGGACATGAAGAAATCGCGGTCGGTATCCTGCTCGATTTTTTCCACCGGCTGCCCCGTATGGTGCGCCATGAGCTCGTTGAGCTGCTGGCGGATACGCAGGATCTCGTTGGCTTCAATCTCGACATCGGAGGCTTGCCGCTGCTGCACCCCACCCATGGGCTGGTGGATCAAGATGCGCGAGTGCGATAGCGCCAAGCGCTTGCCCTGGGTGCCGGCAGCTAGCAGGAAGGCGCCCATTGAGGCCGCCGTCCCCAGGCAGATGGTGACGATCTCGGATTTGACGTGTTGCATGGTGTCGTAGATGGCCATGCCCGCACTGACCGTACCGCCGGGGGAGTTGATGTAGAGATAGATGGGCTTGCTGGGATCTTCAGAGTCCAGATAGAGCATGACAGCGATCGCCTGGTTGGCCAGGCCATCGTTGATGCTGCGCCCTAGGAAAATGATGCGCTCCCGGTAGAGACGATCGTAGATGTTGACCCACTCGCTGTAGGGTTGGCCTGGCATGCGGTAGGGAACGCGGGGGACGCCGATAGGCATGGGAACTCAACTGAATAGGGACGCGCGACGGTCGGGATTGAAATTTAGGCGCTGGTGGATTGGGCCGCACCAGCATCTGCAGGCAGCTCTTGAGTGCTCTCGAGTACCTTGTCGATCAAGCCGTACTCTTTAGCCTGCTGCGGGGACAGGTAGAACATGCGCTCGGTGTCTTGCTCGATCTGCTCGACCGACTGACCGGTGTTTTGCGCCAGAATCTCGTGCGTGATGCGCTTGTTATTGAGCACTTCCTGCGCGCGGATCTGAATGTCGGTGGCCTGTCCTTGGGCCCCCTGGCGCGGCTGGTGCAGCACGATGGTGGCATGGGGCAAACTAGCCCGGTAGCCGGGGGTCCCGGCCGCGAGGATCATGGCAGCGGTCCCCATGGCTTGACCGATGCAGATGGTGTGCACCGGCGGCTGAATGTAGTTGATGGTGTCGCAGATGGAGAAGGCTTCGGTCTCAAAGCCGATCGCCTCGCCGCCGTACCACGAGGTCCCAGTGGAGTTGATGTACATGTAGATGGGTTTCTCGCGGTCTTCAAATTGCAGGTAGAGCAATTGGGCGATGATGAGCTCGGTGACATCGACCCCGAGCTGTTCTTTGTACTCATCGGGCGAGACGAGCGGCAGCCCCAGATAGACGATGCGTTCCTTGAGCATCAGAGACGGCAGATCGGGCGGAGGCGTGCGAACGGACGCATCGCCATAGGGGGCTTGAACGGCTTGGATGGGTGAATCCATAGTTGGGATGCAGCAACTGGCACTCGCTGGGGCGCGCTAGCAGCGGGCGAGCCCGAGCCCGCCGTGCGCGCGATTTTCTCCCCCAAGGGTAGCTCACTCGCACCCGAGGCCGCTAAAACGCCGGCGCTGCCGCCTGCCGCTTGCCGGGGTCGTTCGCCCCAGTCAGGGGCTGCAGTGCCGGGATCAAAAACTGCGATAGGGTGCGGGCATCCACCCCCATCTGGGTGCGCTGGCGCGCCGCCATCAGGCCTGCCTGCGCGTGCCACCAGGCGCCTGCTGCCGCGATCGCCTCAGCGGGTGAATCCAGCGGTTGCGCCAGCAATCCCCCAATGAGGCCAGTCAACACGTCACCGCTGCCGCCGCGCGCCAGCGCTGGCGTGCTCTCGGGTAGCACCCAAACGCCGCCGTCGGGATGGGCGATCGCGGTACGCGCCCCTTTGAGCAAGACGATCGCGCCGCTGTGGCGGGCGGCGGCCTGCACGGCTTCCAGGCGATCGCCGCCCGGGTCCGGTAGCTGCGGGAACAACCGGCGAAACTCGCCGGGATGGGGCGTCAAGACTGTTTCAGTGGGGCGCTGCTTGAGGGCCTCGGCTGCCCCCATTGCCGCCAGGCAGTTGAGGGCGTCCGCATCCAGGACCAGCGGCCGATCCAGCGGCAGCAAGGCCTGCACGGTGGCCGATGCCTCAGTCGTCAGGCCCGGGCCGCAGGCAATGGCGCTGTAGCGCGATGCCTCGCTTGCCTGCGGCGGCAGCTGCGCGATCGCGCCCGTTTCGGTCTCGGGGCAGGCAGCAACCAACGCATCCGGGAGCTGGCTGACAGCCATTAGCTTGAGAGCGCTGGGCACTGCTAGCGTCAGCATCCCTACGCCCGTGGCAGCAGCCCCCCAACCGGTTAGGAGGATGCCGCCGGCGTAGCGCTCGGAGCCGCCCACGGCCAGCACGTGGCCCTGGCAGTATTTGTGCGTGGCCGGTGATCGCCACAGGGGTAGGTGCTGCTGCGCAACTGCCGCTGACATCGCCTGCACCTGAGGCGGCTCGGACAGGATGGCGCGCACATCAGCCGCCGGAATGCCCAAATCGATGCGGCTGGCCTCGCCCGTAAAGGCCAGCGCGCGGTCTTGAAAGAAGGCGCGTTTCCACAATCCCAGGCAGAAGGTGCGCTCGGCCCGTACGGCGGTGCCCAGCGTCTCGCCCGTATCGGCAGCCACCCCCGAGGGGATGTCAATGCTGACAGCTGGCTGCGGCTGCGCGTTGAGCCAATCGACCGCCGTTGCAATCTCGCCCGCCAGCGGCCGAGTGAGGCCGAATCCGAACAGCCCGTCAATGGCGAGCGCGCAGGGCGCTAGGGCCTGAATGCCATCATAAACCGGCAGCCCCAGGTGCGAGGCGTAGTCGGCGTGCTGGGCGGTCAGGTCCTTGAGCTTGGCGATGGGCCGGCACAGCGAGATCTGATAGCCGCGCAGGTGCAGCTCGCGCGCCACGACCAGGGCGTCGCCGCCGTTGTGCCCTGGCCCCACCACAATCCCGACATGCGGGAAGCGATGGCGTGGGTACTCATCTACTAACTGCTGGGCAATGGCGAGGCCCACTTTTTCCATCAACGCCGCCACGGGCATACCAGCGGCAAACAGCCGCTCCTCGATTTGGCGCATTTGCGCTGCCGTAACGGCGGTCCGCTCCAGCCAAGCCTGCTCCATTGCCGCTACCAAGTTGAAATTTGAGCCGAGATCCCGTTCTGCTCCAGCTTGTCGGCCAACTTGCGGGCGTTGGTGCGGTGATCGAAGACGCCGGCCTGGATGAATGCCTGTCCGTCCGGGACAAAGGCTTGGGGCACCACCTCGCGCACGCGCTCGAGCCGCTCGCTAGCGCTACCGTTCACGCGGACGCGATAGCTGCCCGGCTGGCTGTCGGATTGCGATTGCCCGGCAATCGCAATTCGTTGGGATGGGATGCCCTGGTGCTGCAGTTTGTCGGCCAGCTCGCGGGCGTTGGTGCGGCTGGCAAAGGCCCCAGCTTGGATGAAGCCTCGGCTTTCCGGAGCGAAGGCCTTGGGCACCACTGCGCGCACGCGCTCGAGCAACCCATCCGAGTCGCCGCTGACGCGAACGCGGTAGCCGGGCTCGAGCGCACCAATGGGGACGTTGACAGTCAGCATCTGGGCCGGAATGTCGCGCCGCTCGAGGGTCTTGACTAGCTCGCGGGCGTTATCCAGCTGGGTAAATAGGCCGGCCTGAATGAAATCGCGCCCTTGCGGGCTGAACGCCTTGGGATTGAGCGATCGCACCTGTGCTAGCAGCTCCGGGCCGCTTTGCCGGGTTCGGACCGTGTGGTAGCGCTCGGCAACCGGCGACCCAGAGACTGCTGACGGGGCGCGAAACTCGAATGCGCGACCGACTAGGGCACTGTCTGAGTCAGCTGGTTGGGAATGCCGATCCTGGGGCGCATCCGGTGCGGGCAGCGTCTGAGCGCCTGCCGATGGCGACGCCAGGCCAGAGGCAGCAACCAACACTAAAGTGCCCGCACCAGCTAGTTGTGCTCCCCATGGTTGGGGCTGAACGTTGCGGGGCAGTGCCATGGCAGCTGTCACCATTCGGCGGGCAGCAGTAATGCGTACGCCAAATTAAAGCACGGATGCTGGGCTCGTCGAGTCCGGGCGGGCGCGAGCTAGGCGCGATCGGGCCTTGTTGGGCTCGTGGCGCCAATTGGGGAACCGAGCGGTTGCCGCTGCGTCGTGGCGATTACCAGTACGCATGCCCTCTAGCTAGGAAGGTGGCGGTCCCTAGCCGAGCAGTTGGGGGTGCATACCGAATGGGAACGGGCACTAGTACGAGCTGGGTTAGTAGCCAGGAGTCAGGAGGTTGGTGTGGAAGCGCTTCGAGAAGTAACGCAAACGTTCCTCCTGTGGGTTGCTTTGGCAACGGCTACTATCTTGTTAGAAGCAGCCATCACGCTGGAGCTCTACGAATAGGCTGTGCCATGAAACAATCTACCCGTCGTTGTTGGTTGCTGTTGGCTGCCATTTGCTTGCTGGGCGGCGGCGTTGGCGATCGCGGCCTGCCGGTTGCAGTGGCACAGTCGAGCTCGGACAAGCCAGCAGCCAAAACTGGCTTGCCCGCTGCTGTAGCGGAAGCCGTTTTGGACGAGGCGGCCCGCCGCTCGGAACGAGAGCGCTCGGCGCTGCAAGTCGTGAGTGCCGAGCAGCGGCAGTGGCCCAACGGATGCCTGAGGTTGGCAGAGCCCGATGAGGTCTGCACCCAAGCAATTGTGGAAGGATGGCGGGTTACGGTTGCCAGCCCAGAGCGCCGCTGGATCTATCGCACCGACCAACAGGGGCAGCGCATTCGGCTGGAGCGTCAAGCTCAAGCCAGTACTGCTAGCTTCAGCGATATTGCCAACGACCCCTACCGAGAAGAAGTCCAAACCGCCCGCGAAATGGGCTTTATTGCCGGCTTTGATGGCAACACTTTCCGGCCCGAGCAGCCCCTAACGCGCGAGCAAGCTGTCTCGATGTTCCTTGAGGCCCTAGTCGGCATCCCGCAGGTGGCAGTGGCATTGCCGAGCGAGACCAAAGCAACGCCCTACTCGGATATAAAAGCCTCGCGCTGGAGTGCCGCCAAGATTGCTTGGGCCCACCAGAATGGCATTGTCAGCGGTTATGGCAACGGAACCTTTCGCCCAACAGCCCAGGTAACGCGGGCAGAGCTTATAGCCATCGAGCGGCGCGCCGCTCAGTACGCGCAACAACAGCGCGGGCAAGGGCGCGAGTTAGCGGCCGTCCGGAACGCTGAGTCGTTTGCCGATACCGAGGGCCATTGGGCGCAAGCGGCAATCCGGACCATGGCCAGGTACTGCGGCGTTGCAGCAGCGCGCTCGGATACCGTCGGTGCCGCTCAGTTTGAGCCCAATCGGGCGGCGCGCCGCAACTACGCCGCCGCCGCAACAGTCCGGATGCGCCAGTGTGTGGCGCCCGAGCACGAGGCCGTTCGCCTGGAGCGCCCCTCGCCCAACCAAACAGTGGCAAGCCCGCTCGAGATTGCGGGCGAAGCGCGCGGGCAGTGGTACTTTGAAGGGGACTTTCCCGTAACCCTGCGGGATGCCAACGGCCAAGTTGTGGCACGCAGCTTTGTAACTGCACAAGATAGCTGGATGCAGGAAGGATTCGTTCCGTTTAAAGGGACCTTGTCGTTCGAGGCGCCCCAGACGGATTGCGGCACGCTCGTGCTAGAGCGGGACAACCCCTCCGCGTTGCTCAAGAACAGTGGCTGGCATCGCGTGCCCGTTTGCTTTTCGCAATAGTTTGGTGCGGCTCTGCTACTCGAGTATCGGGGTAACGCCGAGCGTGGGACCGCGCCGGCTGAGCGGTTGTTGCCAGCGAACGGCCCCTTGCTAGTACCAACTGGAATGCCGGATACCTCGCCGCCGCTGAGATGCTTCTTGAGGCGTTAGTCGCCAGCCGCAGGTAGGGGCCAAGGCCGGCCGAAGCAGGTATCTCAAGCGGCTGCTTCGCAAAGATAGACTGCACGCAGGCCATCCCCAAGTTGGACTTGGTGGGTCGACCAGCCCAGCCGCTCTAGAGTTTGCGCCACTTGCTGGGCCGTTGCTTCCGCCGTCACCTTATGAACGGTGCAGCGTTGGCGGCCGAAGGTCAACGGGTTGCGAGCGTAGGTCATGCTATTGAACTAGTCCTTCACAACAAACGAATGGGAACCGTATCAGCTTGGCGATCCCAGTCATTAGCGGGGATGGCGCTTGGCTTATACAAACTTAACATTTGGTCTGAGAAGCGTACAGTAGGAATAGTCTCAGGCAAGCTTGGCAACGCTACCCACTCAAGCAGCAGCTGCGCGAGCTCAAGGGGGAGCTGTCAGACTGGGAATGTTCCAGGCGAGCCTAGCAATACCACTAAGCATGACCGCATCGACCCACCAACTCGAGCAGCAGTTGCGCGAGCTCGAGCAGGAAGCAACCCAGGCCATTGCAGCAGCCCAAACGCGCGAGCGCTTGGAAGCATTGCGCGTTCGCTATTTGGGCAAAAAGGGCCAAGTCTCGCAGCTTCTGCGCAGCATGGGGCAGCTAGAGGCAGACGAGCGACCGCGCATTGGAGCGCTGGCAAACGAAGTCAAATCGACGCTGCAGAAGCGCTTGGCCAAAGCTCGCACGCAGCTCGAGCGATCGCAGATGCAGGCGCGCCTCCAGGCCGAAACGCTCGATGTCACCATGCCCGGTGTCGGCCGCCCCCTGGGGCGGGTCCATCCGCTCAACGGCACCATCGACCGGATGCTGGAGATCTTTGTGGGGTTGGGCTACACCGTGGCTGAAGGGCCGGAGATGGAATCGGACTACTACAACTTTGAGGCCCTCAACATCCCGCCGGACCATCCGGCGCGCGACATGCAGGACACTTACTACCTGCCCGATGGCAACCTGCTGCGCACGCATACCTCGCCCGTGCAGATCCGCTACATGGAGCAGCACGATCCGCCGTTGCGGGTTGTGGCGCCCGGCCGAACCTACCGGCGCGATACGGTCGATGCCACCCACTCCCCGGTCTTCCACCAGCTCGAGGTGCTCGCCATCGAACCAGGGCTAACCTTTGCCGACCTTAAAGGGACGATCGTGGCGTTTTTGCAGCAGCTGTTTGGCAGCGAGCTACCCGTCCGCTTTCGCGCCAGCTATTTTCCATTCACCGAGCCCTCGGCTGAGGTGGACGTGCAATGGCAGGGCGAGTGGTTGGAAATGCTGGGCTGCGGCATGGTTGACCCCAACGTGCTCAAAGCAGTGGGCTGCGACCCGGAACGCGAGACTGGTTTTGCTGCCGGGCTAGGGGTCGAGCGCTTTGCCATGGTGCTGCACCAGATCGACGACATCCGGCGCTTCTATAGCAGCGACCTGCGCTTTCTGCAGCAGTTTTGACCGCCATTGCAGCGTCCTGAGATGAGTGAGGCAACGGACCAGCGCAAGCTTCTATCGGTGCTGTGCCACGGCTCGATTTTTTTCGGGGCAATCGTGGTTTCGGTGGGGATCCCCATTGCAATTTGGCTGCTATCTCACGACTCGGTCGTCAAGCAGAACGCCAAAGCCGCCCTCAATTTCCATATCAACCTGTGGGCATACGAAGTTGCCTTTGTCTTGCTGACATTCGTTTTAATTGGCTACCCGCTGCTGGTGGTTTTGGGCCTCGTCAACCTGATTATGCCTATTGTGGCCATCGTGCGGGTGCTGGGTGAGCCCGATCGCGCCTTCCGCTACCCGTTCATTTTTCGGATTTTTTAAGCCTCAATTGGCCGTTCGACGCCGCTAGGGGGGGCTGGCAGGCCCTCGGATCCAGCCAGATATTAAAAAATGCTAAGTATAATGAGAGCCGGGACGGACGCCAGCACGGACTAATGCGAGTTGCAATTGCCGGAGCGGGCTTGGCGGGGCTCGCTTGCGCCAAGTACCTCGTCGATGCCGGACACGAACCGATCATGCTCGAGCGCCGCAACGTGCTGGGGGGCAAAGTGGCCGCCTGGCAGGACCCCGATGGCGACTGGTACGAAACGGGCCTCCACATTTTTTTTGGCGCTTACCCCAACCTACTGGGCTTGTTTGAGGAGCTCGGGATTGCCGACCGGTTGCAGTGGAAAGCGCATAGCATGATCTTCAATCGCCCGGAGCAACCGGGCACGTACTCGCGCTTCGACTTCCCCAATCTCCCGGCCCCGCTCAATGGCATTGTTGCCATTTTGCGCAATCGCCACATGCTGAGCTGGCGCGAGAAACTCCGCTTTGGCCTGGGCCTGCTGCCCGCCATGCTACGCGGGCAGTCCTACGTTGAGGCTATGGATGCCTACACCTGGTCGGAGTGGATGCAGCGCCAGCGCATGCCCCAGCGCGTGGAACGCGAAGTGTTCGTCGCCATGGCCAAGGCGCTCAACTTTATTAACCCCAACGAGATTTCGGCGACTGTACTGCTCACCGCGCTCAACCGCTTCCTGCAGCAAAAAAACGGCTCTCAAATGGCGTTTTTGGATGGGCCGCCGACCGAGCGCTTGTGCCAGCCGCTGGTTGACTACATCACGGCGCGCGGCGGGGAAGTGCGGCTCAACGCCCCGATCAAGCAGATCCTGCTGCGCGATGATGGTACCGTTCGCGGCTTGTCCGTTCGCCAGCGCGGCCGCCGCGAGGCGGAGCTGCTAGCAGCCGATGCCTACGTATCGGCCCTACCGGTGGATCCGCTGAAGAAACTGCTCCCGACAAGCTGGTGGGATCGGGCCTTCTTTCAACAGCTTGAGGGTCTCAGCGGCGTTCCCGCGATCAACTTGCACTTGTGGTTCGATCGCAAGCTCACCGACATCGACCACTTGCTGTTTTCGCGTTCCTCGCTGCTGAGCGTCTATGCAGATATGAGCAACACCTGCCAGGCCTACGCCGCCGATCGCTCCATGCTCGAGCTCGTGCTGGCCCCGGCCCGGGACTGGATCGCGCGCCCCGATCGCGAAATTATCGACGCCACGCTAGCCGAGCTCAAAACCCTGTTCCCCCAACACTTCGACGGCGACGATCCGGCCCGGCTGCGCAAGTATCGCGTGGTCAAAACGCCGCGCTCGGTCTACAAAGCGACCCCCGGGCGGCAAGCCTGCCGCCCGTCGCAGCGAACGCCCATCGCCAACTTTTATTTAGCCGGCGACTACACGCGCCAGCCCTATCTGGCCAGCATGGAGGGCGCGGTGCTCTCTGGTAAGCTAGCGGCGCAGGCGATCGCCGAGGATGCGGCAACTGCGCCGGCGGAGCGCCAGGCCGCTTCGGTAGCGAGCGAGGCCTCGCTTGCCCATGGGGATGCATGAGCCAGTTGCCCGGCCGGATTTTTTAGCTCGCGAGCGCATGCCACGACGGTCGCAAGCCCAACAACAGCAACCGCTCGCCTCGCGGGACGCCGCCTACGAACGCTGCCGGCAGATCACGGCCCAGTATGCCAAGACGTTTTATTTGGGCACGCTGCTCATGCCGCGGGCCAAGCGCCGAGCCATTTGGGCAATCTACGTTTGGTGCCGGCGAACGGACGAGCTGCTGGATGGCCCCGAGGCCCACGCCACGACTGCCGAGACCCTCGATTGCTGGGAGGAACGGATCGAGTCGGTGTTTGCCGGCCACCCGCGCGACAATACGGAGGTGGCCCTCGCCGATACGATCGAGCGCTTTCCACTGGAGCTGCAACCCTTTCGGGACATGATTGCGGGGCAGCGCATGGATTTGGCCCGCAACCGCTACGACACCTTTGCCGAACTGCGCCGCTACTGCTATCGGGTTGCCGGCACGGTGGGCTTGATGTCCCATGCCGTACTGGGGGTTCGCACGGCCGGCAGCGACGCTCGCCTGGCTTACAACCCCACCGAGGAGGCCATCGCGCTGGGCATTGCCAACCAGCTCACCAACATCCTGCGCGATGTAGGCGAAGACGCCCAGCGCAATCGGATTTATCTGCCGCGCGAGGATCTGGCCGCATTCGGCTACACCGAGCGGGATTTGTTTGCGGGGGTGGTCGACGAGCGCTGGCGCGCGCTGATGCGCTTTGAGATCCAGCGCGCGCGCGAATTTTACGCGCAGGCTGAGGGGGGCATTCGCTATCTGGATCGCGATGCCCGCTGGCCCGTTTGGACGGCCCTGATGCTCTATCGCGGCATCCTGGGCGCAATCGAGCGCAACCAGTACGATGTCTTTCGCCAGCGGGCTGTCGTCTCCAAACCGCGCAAGACCATCTGCCTGCCCGTGGCCTGGGCGCGCGCGCAGGCCCTTTGAGTGCCATTAGCCGTGAAAGTAAGCCGGTTCGTTGCCGGGCTTCCACTTGATGTTGCAGCCGATGCTGGGGGTCTGCTCGGCCGGGGGAGCTTGCCCGGCCAGGACGGCATTGATCGCGGCCCGCAAGTCCTTGCCATTGACGGGTTGCTCGTTCTTGGGTCGGCTGTCGTCCAGCTGGCCGCGGTAGGCCAGCTTGCGATCGGCATCGAACAGGAAAAAGTCGGGCGTGCAGGCGGCCAAATACGCTTTGGCCGTGGCTTGGCTGGCGTCGTAGCAAACGGGAAAATTCAGCTCAAGCGCCTGCGCCATCTCGCGCAGCCGCTCGGGCGTGTCGTCGGGGTAGGCATCGGCCTCGTTGGCGCTAATGGCCACAATGCCCAGCCCGCGATCGGCGTAGTCTTTGCCAATGCGCGCAATCTCGCCTTTGACGTGCTGCACGAACGGGCAGTGGCGGCACCAAAAGATGACTAGCAGCGCGCGCCTCCGTAAAGGTCGCTAGCGATACCGTTTGGCCCGAAACAGTATCGGGCAGTTGGAAATCCGGGGCTTGGGTCCCCAGCGGCATCATGGTGGATTCGGTTAGGGCTATGCCATCCCTCCTGGCTCAGTTGCTATCCCCTCCATCCTCGCCCGCGTGGCAAGCGCGGGCTTGTTCCAGCACCTGCGGCTGCGAGCGCGCAACTAGGGCATCCAGCGCCCGAGCAATACTGCCGGCCGAGTGATCGGGCAGCGGCAGCGACAGCTCCACGCGCCCGGCAAAGGTGCGCTCCATGGAGCGCCGGTAAGCGGGATCGTAGTGGCACTCGAGCAGTTCTCGCACCAACGTTCGCAGCTGGCCGGTATCGACCAGATGGTGCCAGCGCGCAACCCGCTGGCGGCCGTGCTGGGCTTTGAGGGATGACAGTTTGTGCTTGAGCGCTTGCGGGTTGTCGCGCCAGTGGGGATACTGCTGCAGCAGCCACTCAACGCGCTCGGCCACCGGCAGCGCGATCTCGACGCAGCTGGCTTGCTTCATGGCTTGCCACAGCGGGGCGGGCAGGTGGATGTTGCCGACTTTGCTGCTTTCGGACTCCACCCAAACCGGATAGCGCGGATCGAGCGCTTGCACGGCCTGCAGCAGTTGCGATTCGAAGGCTTTTTGGGCCGGTTGGGCTTGCGGGCGATCGCCCCAAACTTGGCCCAGTAGCGAACCGCGGTGATGGGCGAGCCCCTCCAAATCCAACACTTGCACGCCGCGCGATTGCAGCTGATGCAGCAGCTGGGTTTTGCCCGTCCCGGTCAGGCCGCACAGGATCCGGTAGCGGAACTGCGGCAAGCGCGCCGCCAGCTGCTGGCGGACGTAAGCCCGATAGGCTTTATAACCGCCTTGCAGCACCAGCGTACGCCAGCCGATTTGCGCCAGTACTTGGGCTAGGCTGCTCGAGCGCTGGCCGCCGCGCCAGCAATAGATCAGCGGCGTATAGTCGCGATCCCGACAGGCAAAGTGCGCCTCCAGGTGCGCGGCAACATTGCGCGCGACAACGGCAGCGCCCTGCTTGCGCGCCTCGAACGGCGAGCGTTGGTGGTAGGTGGTCCCCACCTCAGCCCGCTCCCGATCGTGGAGGACGGGGAGGTTAATGGCCCCCGGAATGCAATCCTGCGCGAACTCGCTCTCGGAGCGAACGTCGATGATTTCGCTGTAGGATTCGCTGGGCGGAAAGGGGACCTCAATCGGCGATCGGGGCATACCCGCCAACTCATGCGGTTGCGCTTTAAGGCAATGCGGCCGTTCCCGCTGGCGCGCGATCGCCCGCCAACTGGGACTCTCCGGGTGCAATGCCGGCGTTGGCGATTAGCGCCTCCATCACTGACTTAACAACTGGGGCAGCCACTGTCGAGCCGTAGGCGGGTCGCTTTTGCGGATCGTCAACCACCGCCAACACGACGTACTGCGTCTCGCGGGCAGGCAAAATGCCCACAAAACTAGTCGCAATGTCGGTCTCGTTGTAGCCACCGCCCAGGAGCGGTTGCTTGGAGGTTCCGGTTTTGCCGGCAATCCGATAGCCCGGAATTCGGGCGTTTTGGCCGCTGCCGTTCTCAACGACGCTGGCCATCATATCGACAACGGTCTCGGCGGTTTGGCGCTTGAAGACGCGGCGGCCGGCTGGGTGCGAGAAGCGCTCGAGCTGGCCGTTCGGCCCCACTAGGCCGCGCGCCACGTGCGGCGTTACGAGCTTGCCGCCGTTGGCCAGCGCGGCATGCAATTGCGCTAGCTTGAGCGAGCTCAGCGATAGGCCGTGACCGAACGCTGCTGTTGCCGCGGCGATGGGGCGGCTGGTAAAGGCCAAGCGCGGTTTGAGGTTGCCGCCGCGATCGCCGGGCAGATCGGCTCCCACGGGCCGCTCGATGCCGAGCTCGCGCAGCGCGCGGTAGTACTGCCCCGGGGCCATCTGCTGCATGAGCTTGACCATGCCGACATTGCTGGAGCGCTCCAGAACCTCGGTCGCGCTGAGGCGGCCGTGGCCGCCATCGCTATCGTAGTCGTAGTTGGTGATCTCCCAACGCCCGATCTGGATTTTGCCCGGATCGCGCACGGTCGCATCGGGCTGAATGGCATTCGCATCGAGCGCAATGGCCACGTTGATGGGCTTGAGCGTCGAGCCGGGCTCCAAGCGCGTACTAACGGCCCAGTTCCGGAAGCGCCCCACCTCGTAGCGATAGTAGCGGTTGGGATTGTAGCTGGGTCGGGTCGCCAGCGCGCGGATGGCACCGCTGCTGGCATCTATAACGATAACCGTCCCGCGCCGGGCCCGAAATGCCTGCATCTGCTTTTTGAGGGCCGCATCCACCGCACGCTGCAGGCGTAGATCCAGCGTCAGCTGCAGCTTGCGGCGATCGGAGTCGAGAGCGCCGGGCGGTAGCGATCGCGGCAAGAGCTGACCGCCGCGCGTCTGGGCAACCTGCACATCCGATGGGCTGCGCTGCAACCGGGATTGGTAGGCAAGCTCTACGCCAGCCTGTCCGCGACCGGCGGCTTTAAACCCGACGTAGCCCAGCACCTCGGCCGCCAGTTGGCGCTGCGGGTAAAAGCGCGCGTACTGCTTGCTCAGCTCGACGCCGGCCAGCGATCGCTGGCGGATCGCTTCTGCCGTTGCGGGCGACAACCCCTCCGCCAAGCGGATGCCGCTGGGTTGGCTGCGCAAGCGCTGCCGCAATGCCCGCTCGCTTTGCCCGTCCAAGACAGCGGCTAGCTCGCGCGCCACGGCAGCGCGGGGGCGCTGGAAGTAGCGCGGATGGGCATACAGCGTATAGGTGGCGCGATCGAGGGCTAGCGTGTTGCCGCGCCGATCGACAATGGGGCGGCGCGGCACATAGGTATTGAAATCGGTGGTTTGCTGCGCTTGCGCCTTTTGCCGCAACGCCGGCGCGCGCACCACTTGCAGGTGGTAAAGGCGAGCCCCCATGCCCAGGCCTGCGGCAAGCAGCAACAGCCAAACCAGCAACAGCCGCCTGGGGAGTTGTAGCAGCGGGAGCGGGACGCGCTTGCGAGCCATGGCAACCTGTCGTGCCGAGCGCTAGGAGTCAATAGCCACCCGGTCTGGGGTCAGCGGGCCGTTCTGGCGGCAGGGTTGGGGACGCGCGCGAGCGGAATGCCGGTCCGGCGGCCGGCTCGAGCGGCACGATCGCTTGCCGCGAGACCGGCTGCCAGCCCTGCTGCGACTGCCGGGCTTGACGGGCCCACTGCTGCTCTAGCGTCGCGTTGAGCGCAGCCAGCGTGTGCGCTTGCGATTGCAGGGCCTGCAGGCGCTCGAAGCGTTGGTTCCAGCTCGTTTGCGTTTGCATAACCCCCGCATAGAGGGCGAGCGTCGTTCCCAGCAAGCCCAGCGCCGCAATTGAAGAGGCGCGCTGTACCCCTCGCAATGCGTGCTGCCAGCGCGGCCAGCGCTGTTGGGCAATAGCTGGGATGTGACGGTGCCGAGCCCGCCGGCGGTCGGTCGGAGCGCGCCCGGCAGCGGAACGGGTAACGCCAACCGTCGTGGATGCCATCCGAGCCGATCGGGCCATGGGGGGAGCTCTCGCTTGTAGCTCAATCGTCCCAATGCTAGCGGCTTGGCTGCCGAGCGTCAGCTGTGCCAGGCTGCCAGCGCGACCTGCGTGCTCGCAGATCGGTCACAATAGAAGCCGAAGGCCGCAATTGCCGCATCTGGCCTATGGCAGCACCGAAAGCCCGACTCCTGGGATGGGGCTTGGGGCTGGGATTGCTCAGCTCGAGCGCCCCACCTGCAGCAGCACTCCCCTCCCCCGAGCGAGTGCCGGAGGAGGTGCTGCGGACCGAAGTGACGCTGGAGGCGCGATCGCCGCTCGATAACCGTCCCCTAACGCCTGCTGAGTACGCCACTTTGAAAGCGCAGTTGGCCCAGCCCCCCACGCCGCCACTGGATCCCCAATTGCGGCAGCTCATTTTTCTGCTGAACTTGCGTAAGTTTTTGCGCACCATCACGCCGCTATGAGCGATAGCCTGTTGCGCGTTGGGGGGCAGCATGCGATCAGCGCGGCTGCCACCCTCCCCTGCCGGGCAGCCAAGCGGTGAGCAGTATGGTTGCTGCCGAGCAAGTTCGCCAACTCGCCCAGGGCCAACACCCCGATCCGTTTGCCGTGCTGGGGCCGCATCCGCTCGAGCGCAATGGCGCTGCCGCCGGCTGGGTGGTGCGCGCCTTTTTGCCCCACGCCCAGGCTGCCTGGGTCGTCCTGCCGGCAGGGGACGAGCATCCCATGCAGGCCGCGCACCACTCGCAGTTTTTCGCCTGCGAGCTCACTGGTGCGCCCGAGCCGTATTGGCTGCGCGTTCGGGAAGGCGATTGCGAGCGCGTTATTGCCGATCCCTACGCGTTTGGCACACCCAAACTGAGCGATTTCGATCGCTACCTGTTCGGCGAGGGCACCCACTACCGCCTCTACGACAAGCTAGGCGCGCACCCGCTAACCCTAGAAGGGATCGAGGGCGTTTATTTTGCCGTTTGGGCCCCCAACGCGCGCGGCGTTGCGCTTATCGGGGATTTCAATCGCTGGGACGCGCGCGCGCATCCCATGGGGGCGCGGCCCAACGGGCTCTGGGAGCTGTTTTTGCCCCAGGCGGGCGTTGGCGATCGCTACAAGTACGCTGTCACCTCCGCCCAAGGCGAAACCTGGGAAAAAACGGATCCCTTGGGCTTCCAGCAAGAGGTGCGCCCCAAAACGGCCTCGCTGGTTGCCGATCTGGACGGCTATAGCTGGCAAGATCGCAACTGGCTGACCCAGCGGCGCCAGCGCGACCCGCTGCGCGAGCCCATTGCAATCTACGAGCTGCATTTGGGGGCCTGGCTGCACGCGCCGCTGGCAGAGCCCGCGCAATCGCTCAATGGGTCCATTCAGCCCGTACCCGTTCCGGACAACCCCCACGCCCGCTTTCTGACTTACTACGAGCTAGCCGAGGAGCTAATTCCCTACGTTCGGCGGCTCGGGTTTACCCACATCGAGCTGCTGCCGGTCGCCGAGCACGCCCTGGATGGCTCCTGGGGCTACCAAGTGACGGGGTACTACGCCTGCACCTCGCGCTACGGGACCCCGCAGGACTTCATGTACTTGGTTGATTGCTGCCATCAAAGCGGCATTGGGGTAATCCTCGACTGGGTGCCCGGCCACTTTCCCAAAGACGGCCACGGCCTGGCTCGCTTTGACGGGACGCCGCTCTACGAGTACGCCGATCCGCGCCAGGGCGAGCATGCCCAGTGGGACACCCTGGTGTTTAATTACGGCCGCAACGAGGTGCGCAACTTTCTGGTCGCCAATGCCCTGTTCTGGTTCGATAAGTACCATATCGACGGCATCCGGGTGGATGCGGTAGCCTCCATGCTCTATCTGGACTACCATCGGCCGGAGGGGCAGTGGCTGCCCAATGCCTACGGCGGCCGCGAGCACCTGGAGGGAATTGCGTTTCTGCGCCAGATGAATGCCGCCCTCTTTGCCCGCTATCCGGGGGCTTTGGCGATCGCCGAAGAGTCCAGCGCTTGGCCCCAGGTCACCCAACCCATCGAAGCCGGCGGATTGGGCTTCAACTTGAGCTGGAATATGGACTGGATGCACGACGTGCTGGATTATTTCAGCATGGATCCCGGGTTCCGCCAGTTCCACCAGCGCAACATCACCTTTGGCCTGAGCCACGCCTTTGATGAAAACTACACCTTAGCCCTCTCCCACGATGAAGTTGCCCACGGCAAGCATCACCTAGCGGCCAAGATGCCGGGGGATACCTGGCAGAAGCTAGCCACACTGCGCTGCCTCCATGCCTACACCATCGTGCACCCCGGCAAAAAGATGCTGTTTGCAGGGATGGAGCTCGGCCAGTGGCGCGAGTGGGATATCGGAACTGAGCTCGCGTGGGAGCTGCTGCAGCAGGAAGCGCACCAGCGATTGCAACAGTGCCTGTGCGATCTCAACCGCCTCTACTACCGGGAGCCTGCCCTGCACCGACAGGACTGTGACCCCGCCGGTCTCGAGTGGATTGACGGTAGCGACGCCCGGCACAGCGTGGTGGCATTCATCCGCCGCGATCACGACTCGAGCGAGTTTGCCGTTGCCGTTTGCAACTTGACGCCGCAGCCGCACAGCCATTACCGCGTGGGCGTCCCCGAGGCCGGCTTTTATCGGGAGGTGTTCAACAGCGACAGCCGCGAGTACGGCGGCAGCCACATGGGCAACTTGGGCGGCAAATGGAGCGAGCAATGGGCGTTCCACAACTACCCGCACTCGCTGGATTTGTGCTTGCCGCCGCTGGGGGTGTTGATTCTCAAGCCAGCCTCAAGCCCGGCGCCAGCCGTCATGCCAGCCTCGCTATTGCCCGAGTGACGGGGGCGTACCAGCGGCAACCTCATCCGATTGCTGGATGCGCTCGGTCAGGGCGGCGACGGCGCGCTCGTACTGGTTGTCCCGCCCGCCATCCGAGCGCTTCCCGCGCGGCGGCAATCGCACCACTTTCCTGTCCGGGGTAATGCCATCGGCCGCAATATCCGTTCCATTGGGCGAGTAGAACCGCGAGACCGTCACGGCCAGCCCCGAGCCATCGGCCAGCTCGCGCACGGATTGCACCGTCCCTTTGCCGTAGGTGGGCGTGCCGACAATAACGGCCCGATTGTGGTCTTTGAGCGCGCCGGCCAGGATCTCGCTGGCGCTGGCAGACTCACCATCGACCAGCACCGCTAGCGGGCGATCGGTGAGGGCGGGCTCTCGGGCGCGGAAGCGGCGATCAGGGTCCTTGCCGTTGGCCACGCGCACGATTTTGCCGCCATCCAGCCACAACCGCGCGATGTCGACGCCGGCTTCAAGCAGGCCGCCCGGATTGCTGCGCAAATCCAACACAAACCCCGCGACGCCCTGCGCGTTGAGATCCGCGATCGCCTGGCGCATTTCGCCAGCAGCGTTGTCGTTAAACGCCTGCAAGCGAATGTAGCCAATGGCGGTCCCGTCTGCTTGCCGAATGCGGTAGCGAACCGCCGGCACCTCGATGCGCTCGCGCGTGAGCGTTAGCTGCCGGCGCCCCTGGTCCGGGCGGGCGAGTTGGAGTGTGACCTCGGTGCCGGGGCGGCCGCGCAAGTGTTGGATGGCCTGTTCGGCACTGAGCGATCGGGCCGTGCGGCCGTCAATGGCGACCAACCGGTCGCCGGTGCGGATGTCGGCTGCTTGCGCTGGGGACCCCTTGAGAACGTCTTGGACGATGGGGGGACTCGCCTGGCGATCACGCTGGAAGCGGAGGCCCACCCCCGAGCGCTCGCCCTGGGTGCGATTGCGGAGCGAGTCGAATGCCGTTGGGGCCAAAAAGCGCGTGTGGGGATCGTTGAGGCTATTGAGAGCCTTACGGATGGTTCGGTAGGCCTGCTGCTTGGAACGGTAGGCGCGCGAGAGCAGCGACTGCCGCTTCTGGCACCAGGCGTCGTGATCGAAGTTGGGATGCGCGTAGTCGCGGTAGACGAGCTGCCAAGCCTGATCCACCAGGCGCTTGGGGCTGTTTTGGAGGTTGGCACTAGCCGCCGGCGCCCAACTCAGGGCAATGAAGACGCTCGCGCTCAGGGTTGCCAGGATAGCTGACAGTGGCGATCGCGAGGGCTGGGATCGAGCCATAGCGGTACTCGGCTGGTGCCGGAACGGCAGAGACGGCAACAGCCGCCTAAAGCATAGCGGATGCCACCCACCCAGCGTCAGTCGGGGCCAAGCCGGCAGTCAGTACAGTGCCGTCAATCCGACAATGGCCCCAGCGAGCACCATGCCGGCTGCAAAGCTAGTGCCGATCCACTTGAGCATTTCCTGGGCCGGCACTTGGTAGGTTGCGTCCGTGTCTTGGCGGGTGAGCGCTTTGAGCAGTTCGCCAAGTGAGGGATAGAAACGCACGATTCGGGAGTTACTTCTGCCAGTTGGCTGCTACGCCGTCAAGTCGCTTGGCGGCGGATTTTCGCCATTATCCTATCCCGAAATGGGGTCGGTGGGGCACGCGATCGCGCTCCGGTTGCGCTAGCGCAGCATGTCAAGCTTGAGCGTAGCAGCGCGTGGGACTCGACCATGCTCGATTTGACCAAGCTGGCGGCTCAGATGCCGGGCATTAGCGAGCACCTCCATCAGGAGGCGACGGCGAGCCGCCAGCGCCTCAAGCGCGCGGATCGCTTGCTGCAGCAGGCGCGCGAGCGCCAAGCGCAACTGGTTCAAGCGCAGCAGCAGTGGCGCGAGCGCTTGGCGTTTGCCCCAGCCGAACCGCTCGAGCCGCTGGATGCGCGCGCGACCGTTGCAGCACCGCCTCGCTGCCACACCGTACTGGCCGCCGATGGCTCCCAAATCTCGCCGTCGCAGCACGAAGTGCTCTACTGCTATCTGATCAACATCGGCCGCGTTGGGTTGCACTACGGCCAGAACTGCCACCCGCTGCTCGAGAGCCTGCCCAAGGTTTACTACAAACCCGAAGATCTCTACGTGTCGCGCCAGTGGGGCATCCCGCCCGATGAATGGATGGGCTACCAGCGGGCTGTCTCTGAAATTGAGATGCTGGCGGAGATGGTCGAGAGCGCTGCCAAAGCCATCCCTCGCCTGGCCCTGGTGGACGGCCCGCTCGTTTACTGGTTTTTGGAGTCGCTGCCGCAGGCCGCGCGCGATCACTTGCTCTCGCCGCTGCTGGCTGCCTGGCGATCGCTGCAAGCGGCCCGAGTGCCGCTAATGGGCTACGTCAGCGCCTCGCGCAACACCGAAGCGCTCAACTTTTTGCGCTTGCAGGCTTGCCCCTACGACGCCCCCGATTGCGCCAGCCACTGCGCCAGCGGCAGCGAGGCAGCCGGCCAACTGGCCGATGGGCGCCTGCCCTGCCAAGTGGCCGAGCCGCTGCGCGATGCCACGTTTTGGTCGCATCGCCTGGCGCCAGGCGAGCGCGGCCCCTTGTGGCGCAGCACCGCCCGCGTTTTGGCCTTCTACGATCCGTCGCAGTGGGTGTACTTTTGCCACCTCAATGTCGGGACCGAGATCGCTCGCGTCGAGATGCCGCAGTGGGTCGCTCGGGACAGCGACCTGCTCGAGCGCGCCCTCAGCCTCCTGCTAGGGCAAGTGCAAAAAGGGGCCGGCTATCCGGTCTCGCTGGCGGAAGCCCACAACCAAGCAGTCGTGCGCAGCCAGGACCGCGCCCAGTTCTTTGCCTTGCTCGAGCAGCAGCTGATTCGCGCCGGGTTGCAGAATGTGGGCGCTTCTTATAAAGAGGCCCGCAAGCGCGGCAGCGTTGCTTAGACGCGCGCGGTTCGCTGCCAGCGCATTCGGCGGCCGTAGCGCCGGGTCAGCGGCGTTGCCGTCATCCCGTGCGCCACGATCGAGGCGCAGACGATCACGCTCCCAACCGTCCAAACCGCCTCAATCCCCGTTTGGCGCGCGGCGAAGTTGGCGTAGTAGAGCGCAGCAATGCCGATGGGGCCGAACCAGCCCAAAAACAGTGCGTCTGCCCCCGTTTTGAGCTTCGGCAGCAGCGGGCGGAGCGCCAACAGGGCCGGAAGGCGGCGCAGCAGCAGAATGGCGAGCGCCAGCAGTGCCAGCGGCCATCCCAACGCCTCCCACTGCGACCACGGCAGGGCCAACCCGAACAGCAGAAACACCGGCAGCGTAAAAAAAGCGATCGAGGGCTTCGGTAAAGCGTTCCTCTTGCGCGCGCTCGGTGGCGCTGACAGCGCGGTTGAAGGCCACCCCCGCCACGAACACGGCCAGAATGCCGTCGCTGCCCAAGGTGCGAGTGGCGCCCAGCGTGACCCGAGCCAGCGCGATCGCGTAGGACAGAAAGGATGGCTTGTCGATCATGCCTTGGGCCTCAGCCCAATGCAGCAATCGGCCGGCGCCCCAACCCAGCAGAACGCCAAAGCCAACGGCAAAGCCCACCTCCCACACAACGGCACGCAGCGCCCACTCGGAGGCAGCCGCCAGCGGCGAGGCGGCGGTCAGCGCCAGGATGGGCAGCGACACGATGGGATAGGCCAAGCCGTCGTTGGCCCCGGATTCGGCCGAGAGCAGGTCCCGAAGGGCGGCAGGCAGCAGCCGTTGCGGAATCTCGCCAGTAACGATCGAGCTGGCCACGACGGGGTCGGTCGGCGTGATGGCAGCTCCAATCAACAGGGCCACGCCCAGCAGCCCGTAGACCAGCAGGCTGCCAGCCAGCCACATCAGCAGCATGACCGCGCCCAGCATGATGGCCATCGGGCCAGCATGGCGCCGAACGTAGCCCCGCGGGAGAGGGCAATGCCCATCAGGCCCACCGCCAGGGTCAGGCGCGCGGCTTGCTCCAGCACGAAGGCGCGATCGCCGAGCGCGTCCGGCTCGAGCACGCCCAACCCCTGCGGGCCCAGCAGGATGCCAGCCACCATCGACACGAGCGGGTCCGAAAGGGCCGTGCGCCGCAGTACCCCTGAGACCAGGCCTAAGCCCAACACCAAGCCTGCAACGGCAACCAGGATGAGGTTGAAGGTATCCATTCGGGCGACCTGGTTGGCTCCCCGCCGGCCTGGCCTAGCTCAGTTGTTGCCGTTAGTCATGCCCGTCCCATCGGTGCCGCTGCCTTCGCTGGCCGTCGATCGCGACTGCCGGGCTTCTGCTGCCGTGCGAGCTTGCTCGCCGCCGCCAAAGGACCAGAGCGCGATCGCCGCTTGCGCGCGCGTGACAGCCTTTTGAGGCTGCAGCAAGCGAGTGTAGCCCAAAACGTGCCGGATGTTGGAGCGCTCGCCCAGTTGGGCGTCGGCCAACACCGCCGGCCGCACGCGCTCGGGGATGCTGTCGGCATCCTGAAAGCCCCATTCTTGCTGGATGGCTTCCACCGAGGCCGAGGGCAACCCCTGGCGCACATCCAGCGGGACTTTCCAGGCCAGCAGCGTCGCCCGCGAGAGCGGATTGTCCGGGTTGAACGCTGCGGCGCCAGCATCCCCGCTCAAGCGCGAGGCAATCAGGCCGGCTTCGGCCAGGCCTTGAATGGGCCCAAACGCAGGATGCGTGGACGGCACGTCGCTAAAGGCCGGGCGATCAGCGCTCGAGACCGGGCGCACTTGCTTGCCGGGCTGACCGGCGTAAATCCGGTTGTTGGCTCGCAGCAGCCACTGCGCGAACGTATCGCGCGCGATGGGCCTATTGGGCTGAAAGTTGCTCAGATCGGGCTGCGAGTCCGCGTTCTGGTTGCCCGAGCCAGTGGTAAATACGCCCAGCGCCGCCAGATCGCGGATCTTTTGGCGCCACTGCTCGTTCTCCAGGCGCGAGAGCGAGGCCTGCTGGCCCGAATCGGCATCCGTTTGGCTGCCGTTTTCGGCATCGCTGGAGTCGGCGGCCGCTTGCTGGGTGCCAAATTGATAGCGGATGGCAAACGTGGTTGCCTGCTCCGAGGCCGCGCCATCGGCTGGCGCTCGGTCTGATGCTGCTCGGTCCGTTTCCTGAGAGCTGCCGTTGTGCGCAAACGGGATCGTGACCGTCACCCGCAGGTCTTGCTGGCGAGCTGCGACGGTATTGCGCGACTGCTGGCTGCCCTCAATGGGCGTCCAATCCCCTTGTTGGAAGGCTTGGCTATAGAACGCCAACACCTCATCGACCGTATCGGCCGTTCGCCAGCGGGAGCGGCCGCGCTCGTCTCCGTCGCGCGTTTGCGATTGGGCCTCGACGAGTTCGGCATTGGGATAGCGCGGAATGGCTTGGGGGATGGCATTGGCCTCGGTTGGTGCCGAGCCATCCTTGCTGTCGGATGACTGCTGCTGCTCGCTTTCGCGGTCGGTTTTGAGCTTGGGGTCGGCCTGGAATAACTCCTGCATCGACCCGCCGCTGCCGCACGCGCTCAGCAGCGCCAGCAGCGATAGGGCCAGGAGCGGCTGCCGCACCCGTGGCAGTGCAGCCAATCGCGAGATAAGCGACAGCAACCGGGAGCGCTCGAGTTCAACGGCTCCAAGCTAACGCAGCGCCACGCTGCCGTCACGCGGGCAAATCAACTGCGGGGCCACCGCCGGGCCAATGACTGCAACCTGCCTCGGGCATCGCTGGGCACGATTTGCGAGCCGTAGCGGGTCGCGTAAGCCTGGGTAAACTCCGCGCCCAACAAAAAAATCTGGGCTGAGTAATTGACCCAAGCCAGTAACACTACCAGGGCCCCCGCCGCCCCATAGGCCGAGCCAAAGCCGCTCGTTTCCAGATAAAGCCCCAGCAGGGCTTTGCCCAAGGTAAACAGCACGGCAGTCAGGACTGCCCCCACCCCAACATCGCTCCAGGCGATCCGCACATCCGGCAAAAATTTATAGATTGTGGCGAACAGCAGCGTGACGATCGCAAAATCCAGCAAAAACGACAGCGCGCGCCACAGCCATAGCAGATCCCAGCCCAGCAGGGATTGCCCTTCGAGTTGGCTCAGGGCCGAGATGGAAGCGCTCAGCAGGAGCGACAGCAGTACCAGTAGGCCCACCAGCACGACCATGACAAACGACAACAGCCGCTTGCCGATAAAGCCGACAATGCCGCGCTGCGACTGCTCGAGCCAAATCGTGTTGAGGGCATCTTGCAGTTGGGCAAAAACCCCTGAAGCACCAAACAGCAGCACTAGCGCGCTGAGGGCTGATGCCCAACTCCCGGGCTCGGGCGGGCGAGCGCCCTCAAGCACATTCACCAGCAGGCGCGCGCTCTCGGGGCCAACCAGGGCCTGGACTTGGCCGACAATTTGGCCGCGCGCTGCCGCTTCCCCCAAAAAGGTCCCTGCCATTGCCAGCGCCAGCACCAGCAGCGGAGCGAGCGAAAAGACTGCGTAGTAAGCCAGGGCAGCGGCCAGCTGCGGCGCTCGGTCGGCCAGCCATCGGCTGAGCGCCGTTCGGCAAAGCTTTAGAATAGCGTTGGGATGCATGCAGCCCGTCAATCGGCCATCCGGCCTTAGTTTGGCTGCCGCTGCAAGCTGGCATCAAGGCGGCGTCCGCTGCGAGCGCTGCCGACGCCACGCCCCCTTGCTGGCCCGGACGAATTTGCCATGACCGCCACAACGACCGCGCCTGACAGCGAAACGTTTCCCTTAGCCGCTGTCGTGGGACAAGATGCCATCAAGCTGGCCCTGCTGCTGGGGGCTGTCGATCCGGGGTTGGGCGGCATTGCCATTGCCGGGCGCCACGGAACGGCCAAATCAGTCATGGCGCGCGCGCTGCACTCGCTGCTACCCCCGATTGAGGTGGTGCAAGGGGCGATCGCCAACTGCGATCCCTACGATCCCGGCTCCTGGGACGACGACACGCGCGCGCGCTACGGCGCAAGCAATGGCGTTCCCACTGACGTTATTCCTGCCCCCTTCGTCCAAATCCCGCTGGGGGTGACCGAAGATCGCCTGCTGGGCTCAGTCGATGTGGAAACCTCAATGCAGCAGGGGGAGCCGGTGTTTCAACCTGGCTTGCTGGCGCAGGCGCATCGCGGCGTGCTGTACGTTGACGATTTCAACTTGCTCGATGACGGCATTGCTGATCGCCTACTGGGCATCCTCAGCGAAGGCTGCAACCGCATCGAACGGGAAGGGATCAGCATCCAGCATCCCTGCTGCCCCCTGCTCATTGCCACCTACAACCCCGAAGAAAAACCGTTGCGCCAGCACTTGCTGGATCGCCTGGCCATTACGCTCTCGGCCGACGGCGTTCTGGGCCTAGACCAGCGCGTGCAGGCTGCCGATCGGGCGGTGGCGCACGCCGACGATCCGCAAGCGTTTGCCCGCCAGTACGGCGAGGATCTGGATGGCCTGCGCACTGACATCATCCTGGCCCGGGAGTGGCTGCAAGAAACCGAGCTGACCGCCGAGCAAACGCGCTATCTGGTGGATGAGGCCGTCCGCGGCAGCGTGGAAGGGCACCGCGCCGAGTTGTTTGCTGTGCGGGTTGCCAAGGCTGCGGCCGCGCTAGACGGCCGCACCACCGTCACCGGGGACGATCTGCGCCGCGCCGTCGAGTTGGTCATCCTACCGCGCTCGAATTCGGTCGAGGCGCCGCCGGAAGAAGCACCGCCGCAACAAGACCCCACCCAGAGCGATAGCGAGAGCGAGCAGCCAGAAGAGCAAAACGGCAATGACGAGACGGAGTCCTCCGAGCCGAGTGAGCCGCCGGCGCAATCCGCCGAGTCGCAAGAGCAGGATGGCGGCGAGAGCGACGAGGATGAGGCCGACTCGGAACAGCAAGCCCCCAGCTTGCCGGAGGAATTCGTCTTCGATCCCGAAGGTGCGGTGGTCGATCCCAACCTGCTGTACTTTGCCCAGCTGGTGCAGCGGCAGCAGCAGGCCAACTCGGGCAATCGCGGCCTAATTTTTTCCGAGGAGCGAGGCCGCTACGTTAAACCCATCATGCCACGCGGCGAAGTGCGGCGGATTGCCGTGGATGCCTCGCTGCGCGCGGCGGCCCCCTACCAAAAGGCGCGCCGCCAGCGCCATCCGGACCGCAACGTCATCGTCGAGCGCGGCGACTTGCGGGGCAAGCGCCTGGCCCGCAAGGCGGGTGCCTTGGTGATCTTTGTGGTCGATGCCTCCGGCTCCATGGCCCTCAATCGCATGCAGTCGGCCAAGGGCGCCGTGCTGCGCCTGCTCGCCGATGCCTACGAGCAGCGCGACCGGGTGGCGCTCATCCCGTTCCGCGGCGAACGGGCCGAGGTGTTGCTACCGCCCACGCGCTCGATCGCCATGGCGCGGCGGCGCCTGGAGACGCTGCCCTGCGGTGGCGGATCGCCGCTCTCGCACGGGCTGACCCAAGCCGTCCATATTGGGCTCAACGCCCGCAGCTCTGGCGATGTCAGCCAGGTCACCATCGTGGCGATCACCGACGGTCGGGGCAATATCTCGCTCGCCCGCTCCATGAGCGAGTCGCCATCGGAAGGCGAAGGGCCGGATATTAAGACCGAGCTGCTCGATATCGCCGGCCGCATCCGCCACTACGGCATGCATTTGTTGGCCATCGATACCGAAAACAAATTCGTCTCGACCGGCTTTGCCCAGTCGTTGGCCGAGCGCGCCGGCGGTACTTACTATCACCTTCCCAAAGCCAGCGATCGCGCGATCGCCGGCATGACGCAGCAGGCCTTGGCACGCTAGCCGCATGTTCGCCCAGCCCGAGTTTCTAGCTTTCTCCAGCCACGGCCACCTGTACCTCAAGCCCATCGGCCACTACCGCTTTGCTGCCGATCTGGCCGCTGCCCCGCTGAGCGGCTCGGAAGTGCCCGAAGCGGCCAAGCACTTTCCGGTGGTCTTTGCGCGCGAAGGCGAGTCGCTGCTGCCGCGCGCCATTTTCTCGGTGCGCGCTGGGGAAAATGCCTTTGTCGCAGCGGATGGCACCTGGCAAGCGCCCTACGTGCCGACCTACGTTCGCTGCTATCCGTTCGTTTTGAGCCCCACCCGATCGGGCGACCGCTTTGCCATTGCCATCGACCGGACCGCTCCGCAGCTCCAAGCAGCCGATCGAGCCCATCCCGACAGCGACCCCCTGTTCGATGCCAGCGGCAACCCGGCCCCAGCACTGGAGCGCGTCAAAGCGCTTTTGATCCAGTTCCAGCGGGATTGCCACCAAACCGAGCGCCTCCTGAGCCCGCTAGCCCAGCGGCAAGTGTTGGTTGCCCGCCAGTTTCAGCTCAAACTGGGCGAGGAAACGGCCAGCACGCTAGGCGGATTTCGCACCCTCGATCCGCAGCAGCTGGGCGCCGTTGACGATGCCACCCTAGCCGAGTGGGTCCGCAACGGGACCACCGGGATTGCGTTCGCCCACCTGCACTCGCTCAGCAACATGCGGGGACTGGCCGAGCGCCAAAAGGCGCAGCTGGCAGCCGAAGCCCGCTAGCCGGGCGCTGCTGCGCTTGCCAGGCGGCACGCATGCGCGTTAGGAAGGGGCGAGCGATAAACGCTTGCAGGAGGCATTCCTATGGCACTCTCACCCGGGACTCAGGCGCCTGATTTTAGCGCGCAAGACAGCGAAGGCAACACGGTATCGCTATCGGACTTTGCCGGCAAGACCGTCGTTTTGTACTTCTACCCCAAAGACGACACCCCGGGCTGCACCAAAGAAGCGCAGAGCTTTCGCGATCGCTACCCGCAGTACCAACAGCGGGATATGGCCGTGCTGGGGGTCAGCCAGGACGATGCCGCCTCGCACCAAAAATTCAAGGAGAAGTACGGCCTCCCGTTCACGCTCATTGCTGACCCGGATGGCGCCATCAGCCGGGCTTACGACGTCGATCGCGGCGGTAGCGCCCAGCGGGTAACTTACCTCATCAACGCCAACGGCACCATCGACAGCGTCGACACCAACGTCAAAACCGAGACGCACGCCGACGATCTGCTCTCGCGCGTCAGCTAGCGCGCGCCGTCCCCCAGGGCTACTGGCTGGCCTCAGCCTGTCCGCTGGGGGACTCTTGGGCCGATTGCTGCTGTAGCGCTCGCTGCTGCTGCTGCTTGAAGCGCTCGCTGGCGGTTTCCAGGTTGCTGCGGTTCTGCTGCTGGAACCGACCCATGCTGGGCCGCTTGCCCCGCTGCGCCTGGTGGATCAAATCCATGGCCGATAGGCCGCTGCTCCCCAGGCCGGGTTGCGTGGCGCTTCGTTCGTTGTCCGGAAACGGACTGCTCTCAGCGGAGGCCGATTGGGCGCAACTTGCGGCTGGGGCTGCCACCGCAGCGGCCGCGACCCCGAGGCCGAGGGCAAAGCGGAGACCGTGCAATCTTAGAGACGCGAACATGGCAACTGAGCTGCTAAGGCGGCAAGCAAAACGACGCTGCCTCGATTCTAATGGGTTCCTGCCCGCTTCAGGCAAAGCAGCGGCGCAGCAGGGGCTGGATCGCTAGCGATACGGCTGCGGCAAAGCCCAGCAACACTGCTAGGGCGCTTGCCAAGGTGACTTCGCCCCAAGGGGCTTGCAGCACAGCGCTCCCCCAGGCCCAATCCGGGTTGAGATAAACGTAACGGATGGGCGCGATCGCGTAGGTGAGCGGGTTGAGGCTGGCAACCCACTGCAGCCAATCGGCCATAAAGGCAAGCGGTGCCAGCGCCGTACTGGCAAACAGCAGCGGCAAATTGAGCACGAAAATGACCGCAATCAGCTGAACGTGGCCGGGCAAGGCAAACGCCAGGCCCAGGCTCAGGGCCGTGATGCCGGCGGTAACGGCCAAAACCACCGCCGTGATCGTCCCTAGCCCGGCCGCGCCGGGCAAGCCGGCTCCCAAAGCCGCGCTGGCAGCCACGATCGCCGCGGTCTGGATGGCGCTCAGGCTCAGAATGTAGAGCGTGGAAGCCGCCACAATGGAGTAGCGCGATGCCAGCGGCGCCACCAGCAGGCGATTGAGAAAGCCGAACTCGCGATCGAACATTACGGGCAACCCGGCATTGAGGGCGCCCGAGAACGCCGTAAACACGATGATGCCGGGCGCCAGAAACTGCTCGTAGCTGACGTCGCCCCCCAGCATCCCGGCAGGCGCCCGCTCGAACAGGGCCCCAAACAGCACCAGCCACATCAGCGGCTGCAGGACGCCGGCCACCAGCGTTGAAGGCCGGCGCCGCAGCTGGACGAACAGTCGCCAGGTGAGCGCGAGCGTCTCTCGAACGAACTCGCCAAGCGGGTTGCCAGGCGTCGCTGGGGCCGGCTCCTCATTGGGGGCGAGCAGGGCTTGCTGGCGTTCGGCGCTGGCAGTGGGTTGCATCGGGGATCGCCTCCTGCGTGTCAGCGAGCGCGGGCGTTAGCGGCCGTTGCCGGTAGCGGCCAGATCGGCATCCGCCAGGGTGCGGCCGGTCGCGACTAGATAGACATCATCCAAACTGGGCTGGGACTGCGCGATGCTAAAGGTGGGTAAGCCGGCTTCCTGCAGCGATCGCTCGATGGCCGGCAGGACATCGCCATCGCGCGCGACTACCAGATTGAGCGAGTTGCCCTGGGCCGTATTGACAATTGCGGTTTCGACGCAGGGCAGCGATTCCAACAGCGCGCGCGCCTGCTGGGCCTCGCGCTCGGGCGTGAACTCGCGCAGGCGCAGCGTCACCCGATCGCCGCCCAGGCGAGCTTTGAGCTCCGCTGTGGTTCCAGCATCGAGGGTGCGGCCGCGATCGATGATGGCAACTCGGTCGGCGAGCGCATCGATTTCTTCCAGGTCGTGGCTGGCCATCAAAACCGTGGTGCCCGCCGCGCGCAACTGGCGCAATAGGTCCCACACGACCCAGCGGCTCTCGACATCCAGTCCGGCGGTGGGCTCATCCAGCACTAGCACGGCCGGTTGGTGCAGCAACCCAGCGGCCAAATCCAGCCGCTTGCGTAGGCCACCCGAATAGGTCCCCGTACGGCGATGGGCGTACTCGCTCAGCCCCAACAGCGCCAGCAGCTGCTCGATGCGCTCGCGCGCCACCTGCCGGGGGAGGTGATAGAGCGCTGCTTGCAGCTGCAGCAGCTCGCGGCCGGTGAGCACTTTATCCAGCGCGACTTCTTGGGCGACGTAGCCCAACTGGCGCCGCACGCCCTTAGGCTCGTGCTGGACCGAGCGGCCGCAGACCTCGATGGTGCCCCCATCCGGCTGGCTGAGCGTGCAGAGGCAGCGAATGGTGCTCGTTTTACCGGCCCCATTGGGCCCGAGCAGGCCGAAAATCTCGCCCGGTTGCACCTGCAGCGAGACGCCTTGCAGGGCAACGACCTCGCCGTAGCGCTTGTGCAGGTCTTCGATGCGGATGGCAGCCGGCATGGCACTCGCGGCGGTGGCCTCGATAAGGAATGTCCCTGCTAAATAATTTTAAGCACTCGCAACCCAGCCCGCTAAGGCGCGATTGCGGCACTCAAGGCCTCGGCTAGGGTGGCCGTCAACCGATGGGTGACCGGCAAGCTATCCACCACCAGCCCGGCACACAGCAGCATCATGTAGGAGATGGAGTACTTGAACAGCGACCGCGCCAGTTGCCGGTCGGCCGGGGCCTGACTGAGCTGCCAAGCCTTAACCAGCAGGATGGTCCCCAGCGCAAGTGCCAAGCCCCCATAGAGCAAGCCGGCAGCGCCCAGCGGATAAACCAACAGCAGCGTCATGGGCACTAGCAGCGCGGCGTAGGCCAGAATTTGCCGGGCCGTGTGGGCCTCACCGGCAACCACCGGCAGCATGGGCACGCCCACCTGGGCGTAGTCATCGCGAATTAGCAGCGCCAGCGCCCAAAAATGCGGCGGCGTCCAGACAAAGACGATCGCAAACAGCAGCAGCGGCGTCCAGCTCAAATCCCCCGTAACGGCCGCCCAGCCCACCAGCGGCGGCACAGCGCCAGCCGCGCCCCCAATGACGATGTTTTGGGCGCTGCTGCGCTTGAGCCAGTGCGTATAGACCAGCATGTAGATGCCAATGCCGGATAGGGCGAGCGCCGCGCTGAGTAGGTTGGCCCCCGCAGCCAGCAGGCCAAACGACAGGGCCGCCAGCACCAGGGCAAAGATCAGCGCGTGGCGCGATCGCACGCGACCGGCCGGGATGGGGCGCGTGCGGGTGCGCGCCATGGCGTCGTCAATGTCGCGATCGTAGATGCAGTTGAGCGTTTGGGCCGAGGCAGCCGCCAGCGTGCCCCCGGCCAGGGTGACGGCCAGCAACCCCGGATCGATGCGGCCCCGTGAGGCCAGCCCCATGGCTGCTACGGTTGTTGCCAGCAGCAGCGGAATGATGCGCGGCTTGGTCAGCTGTACGTAGCTTCGGATGGCCTCACCGACGGTCTCGTTGCGTTGGGGAAGGCTCGTCCCTGCCATAGCCAGCGTGGGGTGAGGCGTTCAGCCGCTCGGCGCAGCCAGCGGGCGAGCGGCAACAGCGCGATCGCGGGCGGCCAAAACGGTTAGTGCCACCAGCGAGCCTAACAAGGCCGCACCGACGGTTTGGTGGGTGACCGTCAGCGGTTCGGCGCGCAATTGCAGGTGAAACGTTGCAAATCCGAGCAACACCTGCAGGACTAGCAAGCTACCAGCCAACGCCGAGAGCCTCCGAAGCAGCGGATGCAGCCCGGGCGTGCGCCGTGCCACTGCCACGAGCGCCAGCGTTGCCACCGAGGCCGGAATGAAGCCCAATAGGTGGCCGTTCATGACCCCGCAAAGCTCTGAAGCGCCCAAGCAGCGGCTAACTGCCCAACGGGCCGCAATCGAGCCGCCTAGCAGGCTTTGCAGATAAACCAAAACCGCGGCAATGCCTGCCATCCAAGGCAGTTTGGGAGCAGCTGCCGTTCCTTTATAGGGGGTCAGCGCCGTCCCCATGGCAATCAGCAGGCCAAAAACAAGCAAGGCCATCCCCAAATGCGCCGTTACGATGTCGGCCTGCAGTAGCTCGGTAACGGTGAGGCCCCCGAGAATGCCTTGCGCAACAACCAGCAGCAGGGCCAGCGCCGCCGTTCGAGGCAGCCAGCGCGGTAACCGGTCCCGGTACCGCCAGCAGAAGCCCACCAGCGCGATCGCGCTAATCCCGATCGCGGCTGCGTCCGCGCGATGGAGCCACTCCAAAAAGACGCGCCAGCTCATTTGCTCGGCCGGAACGAGCTGGCCGTAGCACAGCGGCCAATCCGGGCAAGCTAGTCCTGCTTCGAAAACGCGCGTTGCGCTGCCAATGGCCATCAAAACGAGCGTGGCAGCTGCGATTTGCCAAATCAGGCGCCGAATTTGGCGCTCGGGCTGCTTGCTGCCATCGGGGGTAGCTGCCAGAACCGACTCGCTCATGGGGACCTAGCCTTCGTTCGCGACGGGCGGCGCGGGCTAACCTACGATTAACCTAGCATCCGCCTTCGCGGGGTTGCCGTGGCTGTCCCCTGGGCCAGGGCTGTTTTAGGCTAGAGCTGGCGAGCCGCACGCCCGAGAGGTCAGCCGTGAGTACTGCTACCAAGATCGGTATCGGGATTGCCAGCCTAATCGCAGCGGCCCTGAGCTTTTGGTACGGCCAAAATCACGGCCTGCTGCCGGAAGCTGCCTCTGGAGACGCCCGCGAGATCGACGATCTGTTCGATCTGATGATGACGATCACGACCGGGCTGTTTTTGCTCATCCAGGGGGTGCTGATCTTTGCCGCCATCCGGTTTCGCAAGCGCCCGGACGACGAGACGGACGGGCCGCCTGTGGATGGCAACGTGCGGCTGGAGGTGACCTGGACGGCCATTCCCACGGTCATCGTGTTGATCCTCTCGGTGTACAGCTTTGAGGTCTACAACGCCATGGGCGGCTTCGATCCCGCAGCGGCCCGGGACGCGGGTCCCAATACGGCTGCCGAACGCCTGGAGGCGCAGCTGGCAGCTGCCGAAGGGTCGCGACGCAATTTGGCGCTAGGGTTGGGGGCTTCCCCGCTGGAGCAGCAAGCGGGCGTCAAGCCGCTGACTGTTGAGGTCAAAGGCATGCAGTACGCCTGGATCTTTACCTACCCCGAACTCGGCATTACCGCCGGCGAGCTGCGCGTTCCCACTGGCCGGCCGGTGGAGCTCAAAATTACGGCCAGCGATGTCATCCACGCCTTCTGGCTGCCCGAGTTTCGTATCAAACAAGACGCCATCCCCGGCCGCCAGAGTCAAGTGCGCTTCCGCCCGGATCGGGTTGGGACCTATCCCATCGTGTGTGCCGAGCTGTGCGGGCCCTACCACGGGGCCATGAAATCGCAACTGCGCGTTCAAACGCCAGAGGCCTTCCAGGACTGGATGCAACAGCGAACGGTGGCCCAGGCCCCCGAATCCCAACGCGCGGCCCGCGATCGCTCGGACCGCGAGTTTCTAACCCCCTATGCCGAGCGCATGGGAGCCGCTGCGACGCTCGGCGAGGGGCTTGAGCCCCAGGCAAGCGCTGCAGCTACTGTAGGGTTGGGCGATTAGGTTCGCCCTACAAGCGAGCCATCCAGCCAGCCGTTAGCGAGGCCAAACTATGGCAGCTCAAGCTACTATCCCTGCAAGCGCTCCGCCCTCGCCATCCCACCCCCAACGGCGCTGGTGGCACTATTTCAGCTTCAACACCGACCACAAGGTCATCGGCATCCAGTACTTGGTGACCTCGTTTTTGTTCTATCTAGTCGGCGGCGCCCTGGCCGGGGTCATGCGCACCGAGCTGGCGACGCCGCAGCCCGATGTGGTTGACCCGGAGCTCTACAACCAGCTGTTTACGGTCCACGGCACCGTGATGATCTTTTTGTGGATCGTTCCGGCTGGGGCCGGGCTAGCCAACTACCTGCTCCCGCTGATGGTGGGAGCGCGGGATATGGCCTTTCCCCGGCTGAACGCCGCGGCTTTCTGGCTGATCCCGCCGGCAGGCCTGCTGCTGCTGGCTAGCTTCCTGGTAGAAGCACCGCAAGCCGGCTGGACCTCCTACCCGCCGCTGAGCTTGGTGATGGGCAAAGTCGGCGAGGAGATTTGGATCCTGAGCCTGCTGCTGTTGGGGACCTCCTCCATCATGGGGGCGATCAACTTCATCACCACCATCGTGCGGATGCGCACCCCCGAGATGGGCTGGAACGACATGCCCCTATTTTGCTGGTCCATGCTGGCCACGTCGTTGATGGTGCTGGTCGCCACGCCAGTGCTGGCAGCCGCGCTGATCCTGCTGTCGTTTGACTTGCTGGCCGGGACCAGCTTTTTCAATCCGGCTGGCGGCGGCGATCCGGTAGTCTACCAGCACATATTCTGGTTCTACTCGCATCCGGCGGTTTACATCATGATCCTGCCCTTTTTTGGGGTCATCTCTGAGGTGCTGCCGGTGCATGCGCGCAAGCCGCTGTTTGCCTACCGCGCCGTTGCTTACTCCAGCTTGGCTATTAGCGTTTTGGGGCTGCTGGTGTGGGCCCACCACATGTTTACCAGCGGCACGCCGGCCTGGCTGCGGATGTTTTTTATGGCAGCCACCATGCTCATTGCCGTCCCCACCGGCATTAAGGTCTTTAGCTGGTGCGCCACGCTCTGGGGCGGCAAGCTTCGGCTCAACAGCGCCATGCTGTTTGGCATGGGGTTTGTCTCGTCGTTTTTGATCGGCGGGTTGAGCGGCGTCATGCTGGCCTCGGTGCCGTTTGATATCCACGTCCACGACAGCTACTTCATCGTTGCCCACCTGCACTACGTTCTCTTTGGCGGCAGCGTCTTGGGGGTCTTTGCTGCCATTTACCACTGGTTCCCCAAAATGACGGGCCGCATGCTCAACGAAACCTGGGGTCGGGTGCACTTTGCCCTGACGCTTGTGGGGCTGAACCTGGCCTTTTTGCCCATGCACCAGTTGGGGTTGATGGGCATGAGCCGGCGCATCGCGCTCTACGATCCCCAGTACGAGACCCTCAACGTCATTTGCACGGTGGGCTCCTACATTTTGGGCGCCTCGACGCTGCCATTTTTGGCCAACGTGGTTTGGTGCTGGTGGCGGGGGCAGCCGGCGCCGTCCAATCCCTGGCGGGCGCTGACGCTGGAGTGGCAGACCGCATCGCCGCCCGAGATCGAAAACTTTGAAACGGAACCGGTCTTGTGGTCCGGACCCTACGATTACGGCATCGAGCGGGCGTATTTGCCCCCATCGACGGCCGGCTCGTCCCAATAAGGCTCGGACCCAGGCGGGAACGATGGACTGGGCGGCCCGCCTGCTCCCTGCTCGACGCGCTAAGGATAAGAACTGGCATGACAGGCTCGACGGTGGGCGAATCCCAGACGGTGCTGGGCGAGACTCAAGCGCCAACGGCGGCTGCCGAGGAACCGGACCATCGCCTGTTTGGCGTTGTCCTGTTCCTGGTCGCCGAGAGCGCCATCTTTCTAGGCTTTTTTGGGGCTTATTTGATTTACTACTCGACCATGCCCCAATGGCCGCCGCAAGGAACGCCCGAGCTGGAGTTGGCCTTGCCGGCGGTCAACACGGCCATCCTGGTTGCCAGTAGCTTTGTCATGCACCGCGGCCAAAGCGCCATCAAGGCCGATGACTTGAGCGGGCTGCGGTTTTGGTTCGGGCTAACGGGCCTGTTGGGCGCGATCTTTTTGGGCGGCCAACTTTACGAGTACGCCACTGTTGAGTTCGGCCTGACCGCCAACTTATTTACCAGCGCGTTTTTCGTGCTGACCGGCTTTCACGGCTTGCACGTCACGTTCGGGTTGCTGCTCATTGCCTTGGTGCTGGTGCGCACGCAGCGACCCGGTCACTACAGCAGCCAGCACCACTTTGGGGTCGAGGCTGCCGAGCTCTACTGGCACTTTGTCGATGTTGTTTGGATCGTGCTGTTTGGGCTGGTCTATCTGCTCTAGAGCGTGACAAACTCCTCGGCCACGGTGGGATGAATGCCCACGGTGGCGTTGAAATCAGCCTTGGTCGCGCCCATTTTGAGTGCGATCGCCACACCCTGCACGATCTCGGCGGCACCCTCGCCCACCATGTGGGCGCCCAGCACGCGGTCGGTGCTGTGATCGACCACCAGCTTGACTGTGGTCTTCTCGTCCCGATCAGTGAGGCTGAGGTGCGTGGCGCGAAACCGCGCCCGATGCACCGCGATCGCCTCACCGTAGCGCTCGCGCGCGAGCGCCTCCGTTAAGCCCACCGTGGCGGCTTCGGGGATGGTGAACACGGCCGAGGGGACGTTTTCGTAGGCCATGACCCGATCCTGGCCGCCGAACTCGGTATCGGCGAGGGCGCGCCCCTCATTGATGGCCACCGGCGTTAGGTTGATGCGGTTGGTGCAGTCGCCCACGGCAAAGATGTGGGGCTGGCTGGTGCGGCTGTAGTCATCGACGCCCACGGCGCCGCGATCGGTCTCGATGCCCGCGTTTTCCAAGCCCAGGTTCTGTAGGTTGGGGGCGCGCCCGGTGGCGGCCAGCACGGCATCGACCGTGACGGTCTGGGCGTGGGCCCCTTGTGTAGTGACCTGGTAGCTGCCATCGGCCTGCTTGTCGATGCGGGCCACATCGCTCTCGGGGAGCAGTTGAATGCCGCGCTGCTGCATGGTGTCTTGCACCCCGGTGCGGATGTCGCTATCGAAGCTGCGCAGGATCCGCTCGCGGCGCACGATTTGGGTTACTTCGCTGCCCAGGCCGTGCAGGATGCAGGCAAACTCGGTGGCAATGTAGCCGCCCCCGACGATCGCAACGCGTGGGGATTGCTGGCGCAATCGGAAGACGTCGTCCGAGACCAGGGCGTGCTCCATGCCAGGCACCTCCGGCTTGACCGGGTGCCCGCCCACGGCGATGGCGATTTTGTCGGCGCTGACCTTGCGATCGCCGAGGTCGATGGTGTGGGCATCCAGCAGCTTGGCGTAGGCATCGAAAGCCTCCACCCCGGCTTTGTCCAGCGTGCGCTGATAGACCCCGTTGAGACGCTCGACTTCGCGGTCGATCGCCGCCACTAGATGCGCCCAGTCGAAGCTGGGTTGGCCCAAGCGCCAGCCGTAGCTGCGGGCGTCTTCAAACCCGTCGGCCAAATGAGCAGCATGGACCATGAGCTTTTTGGGAATGCAGCCGCGGTTGACGCAGGTGCCCCCCAAGCGATCGACCTCGGCAAGGCCCACTCGCGCCCCATGACCGGCTGCCCGGCGCGCTGTGGCAATGCCACCCGAGCCGCCGCCAATCACAAACAAATCGTAGTCGTAAGGCATGGTCCCCCAGCGCTGCGCTCGTCCCCGCCCAGGCTAGCGCACCTTCAACCGGCTATTGCTGCGACTCGGAATCGGTTTTGGGCTTGGCGGCAGCCGCCGTTGCCGAACGCTTTTTGCTGCCCCGCTTCCCGCTCTGGCGCTGCTGCGACTGCGTTTTTTGCTGCAGCGAGGCCCGGCCGTTGCGCACTTCCTGCAGCGAGCTGCTCAGGTAGCGCTCCAGCTCGTCCAGAATGGCCTCCGCGTAGCGATCGGCGCCCTGCTCGATCTGCTCGCACTCGGCGCGGGTTTGCTCGCGCTGCTGCTCGAGCTCGCGCTGGGTTTGCTGGCGCAGCCGATCGAGCTCGGTTTGGGTGTGATCCTGCAACTGCCGGCACTCTTGCTGGACTTGCTCGCGGATGCGCTGGGCGTCTTGCTCGGCCTGCTGCACGATACCGGTTTCGTCTTTGATTTGGGCCGCTTGCTGTTGCGCCGCCTCAAGGATGTTCTGCGCTTGCGACTCGGCCTGCTGCAAGATTTCGTTTTTCCACCGGACGATCTCGACGGCTTCATCAAAGGCCGCCGGCAGGTTCATGCGGACGGCATCGAGCTGCTCGAGCAGCCGCCCCTCGTCCACTAGCGTCCGCCGGGTCAGCGGGATGCGAAAGCTATCCAGAATTAAGGCTTCGAGCCGGTCCAGCTGTCGTTGGACGTCGAACCCGGCCGATCGCGACTCAGCGGATTGCTCCGACGATTGTCGCTCGGGGGACTGGGCGTCGGCGGGGTCGGCGCGTGACATCGATATAGGGCTTGCGCGACATTCGGCGGCGTCAGGTGCTCGACCGAGCCACCAAACTGGGCGATTTCTTTCACTACGCTACTACTTAAGAAACTATATTCGTTGGAGGTCGCCAAAAAAACCGTCTCTAGCTGCGGCCCGAGGGTCTGATTGGTGTGGGCCATCTGCAACTCTTTTTCAAAGTCGGAGAGCACGCGCAAGCCGCGCAGCACAACGCTCGCGCCGCGATCGCGGGCGTAGGCAACGGTCAACCCGCTAAAGCTATCGACCTCAACATTGCTCAAATGCTGGGTGGCCTCCCGGATTTGGGCCATGCGCTCCTGGGCCGAGAACAGCGGCTGCTTGTTGGGGTTGCGCAGGACGGCAACGATGGTGCGCTCGAACAGTCGGCTGCCGCGCTCGATGATATCGAGATGGCCGAAGGTGACCGGGTCGAAGCTCCCCGGATAGATCGCAATCAAAAGCGTGGGTGGGGCCAGCGACTACAGTGGGGATTATAGCGGGAGGGGCTCGGGCATCCGCTCATGCCAGCCGATCGAACCACGGCCGCCGATCCCCAACAGCAGCTGGCGCAGGCCGAGGCATACTTGCAAACCTCGGTTGCGCCCCAGGCCGGCGCCATCGATCGCGACGCGCGCGCCCTCAAAGCAGCGTTGCAAGGCTTAGGCGATCGCGAGCTTCTGGCCCTGCGGGTTCCGCCTAGCTGGGGCGGCGCAGGTTTTGATGCCACTGCATTCTGGCAGTTTGGCGCCATGGTGGCTCGCCATTCGGGGGCGCTGGCCTTTTTACAGGCGCAGCACCAAAGCGCCGCTGCTGCCATTGCCGGCAGCTCTAACGAGTCGCTAAGCATGCGTACTTGCCGCGCCTGGCTCGGGGCGCGGCGTTGCTGGGGATTGGGTTTTCGCACCTGCGACGCCCGGGCGAGCCCCTAGTCCAAGCCACGCCTACCGAAGGCGGCTACTGCTTGGACGGCCGCGCACCTTGGGTGACGGGCTGGGCGAGCTTTGATGAATTCGTCATGGGCGCAACCCTGCCGGACGGGCGCGCGCTTTACGGGTTGGTGCCGCTGCAGGACGCAGATTGCGCCGGCGGCGGAACCGTGCGCTGCTCTGAGCCCATGGATTTGGCCGCCATGGGCTCGACCAATACGGTCAGCGTCGAGCTGGCGGGTTGGCTGCTGCCTGCCGAGCGCGTCCTGGCGGTGAGACCGGCGGACCGCTTGCAGCAGCGCGATCGCCAAACCGTGCTCAATCATGGCTTCTTTGCCCTGGGCTGCGCGCGCGCTGCCCTCGATATTGTCGCAGCAGCCCGCGAGCGCAAGCCGCTAGCGGCACTCCAGCAAGCCTGGCAAGCCCTGGACGCCGAACTCACCGGTTGCCGCGAGGCCATGTTTGCTGCGCTCGAGGCGGAGCAGAGCGTGTTCGAGCAGCGCTTGCAGTTGCGCAGCCAAGCCATCGAGCTGGCCGGTCGCTGCGCGCAAGCGGCCGTTGTGGCCTCGGGCGGTGCTGCCGCTGCCACGAGCCATCCCGCGCAGCGGGTCTATTGCGAGGCGCTGGCATTTGCCGTTTTCGGCCAAACGCGCGCCGTCATGGAAACTTCACTGGCGCGCCTGAGCGGATGCGGCGGCGAGGCGAGCGCTGGGTAATCCCGCGCAGAGGGAGGCGATGCCGGCAGACGAGCTGCAGCTAACGGTTACCGTGCGCGCCTCGCAGCCGGCGCTGCTGCGGGGATTGGACCTGTGGCTGCGTTGGGGACTCATCGATGAGGACCAAGTCAGGCACCTGGGCCGGGAACGTCTGTGCTGCGCGCTGCCGCAACCGAGGCCGACGGTGCGCTCGGTTGCAGGAACCTCACCAGCGGCAAAGCCCCAGCGGGCGCGCAAATCCCAACCGCTGCTGCCCGGGCTGCCGCGCGGCGCTCGCGCCTGGCAGGGATTCAAGGACGAGCTGAGCGTCCGCTGGTTGCTATTTTTGGGCGTCTTTCTGGTCGTGGTCTCCTCTGGGGTCTTGGCGGCAACCCAGTGGTCGCAGTTTCCGCCCAGCGGCCAGTACGCGATTTTGGGCGCTTACACGCTGGGGTTTTGGGGGGCCGGACTGGTTGCCAGCCTGCGCGCGCGCCTGCGCCTGACGGCGCAAACGTTGCAGGCCGTAGCGCTGCTGCTAGTGCCGGTCAATGTTTGGGCGCTGGATTCGTTCGGCTTGGCAGCCTCGCCGGGGGTAAAGGCCGCGATCGCGCTCCCGGTCCTGAGTGCTCTGGTGGGGATAACCCTGCGCCCGAGTGCTAGCTGGGGCGTGATCGCCGTTGTCCTGGGCCTGTCCTTTTTGCAAGGGGGATGGGCATTGCCCCACGGGCCGATTGCGGCTGCTTATGCGGGCACGGCCGGAAGCGCTGCCGCGATCGCGGGCTGGCGGCGCCAGGGGCAAGCGCGCTCGGGCGTAGCAGCACTGGCGGCCTACGCCGGATTGCTGCTGCTGGTGCGGGCCGTTTTTATTGCGCAACTGCCGTTGGGACAGCTCAGCCTTGCCATTGCCCTGGGCGGGAGCGCGCTCGTCCTGCTGGAGGACCACCGCTTGCCGGTGGGACGCTGGCGGACGCTGGGCCTTTGGGAAGGGCTGGGGATGTTGCTGCTGGGCTTGGGCATCGGGAGCGCCGCCAGCACCGGCGTTGCTGGGCAAGCGCTGGCAGCGAGCGTCCTGGCTGGCGCCACCTTCGTGCGGCGCTTGCGGCAATACCAGCAGCGGGCGGATCTGGCCGTCCTGTTCGCCATCGGGTTGCAAGCGCCGTTCTGGCTTTGGCAGTGGCTGCCGTTGCCGTTGCGCCAGCGCGCGCTCGAGGCCCTCACGCACGGATTGGGCCTGGACCCAGCGCTGAGCGACGCGCTGCTGGGCCTATCGCTGTTTCCCTACTTGCTGCTTTGGCTGGGCTTTGCCGGTTGGCTCAAGCGGCGCGGTTGGCAAGCGCTGGCGCACTTTGCCGATGGTTTGGCCCTGCTGTTGGGCCTCATTCTGGCCGCGATCGCCCCCTTCCCGCCCAGTACGCGGACGCTCAATCTAGTCTTGAGCGCCGCAGCGCTCGGGGGCGTCACCTACCGCCGCTACCCGCAACAGGCAAGCCCGGCTTACCTCACGCAAGCCGGCAGCTCGCTGGCGATCCTGTCAGGAGTCGGCTGGGCTAGCCCCTCCATGGGGAGCGTTGGTTGGGGCAGCGTGCTGCTGGGGATGGCTGTGGCTGAGTGGGCAGCCAGCCTGCGTTTCTGGGGGGCCGTGCCGGCGCTCTCGCGCAGCTGCTGGTCTTGGCGGGTGGCAGCTACCTGGCATTCGCCCATCGCGCTTGGGGAGTCCAGGCTTGGGGGTTGTTGTGGCTGGCCGTTCCGCTCGCGCTTGCCGGCATGGCTGCAGTTGCGAGCTGGTCCCGGCGGCGCCAGCAGGCTGCCTGGGCCAGTATCGCTAGCTTTGCCATCGGGCAACCGCTGACGCTGCTTTTGCCCCAGGCGCGCGCCCTGAGTTTGGGGATAGCAACGGCCGGAACGACCGTCAGCGCGTACCGCTTGCGCCAGCCGGCAGCCACTGCTCTCCATCTGGGCTTTGCCATTGGCTGGGCGATCGCGCTGCTGCAAGCGTGGCTGTCGGGATCCGACTGGTTCGTGTTGGTCGCCGCGATTGCGGCCCTGCTTTGGGTCTGCAACGCGGATGCCGGCACCGGGCAATCCCGCTAGCGCGGGCCTACGCGCGCAGTGCCGACAGCTGGGCCATTGCCCTAACTGCGCTGGGCCTGGCCGCGCTAACACCCTACATTGCCAGCAGCTATTTTACCCGATCGCATTGGGCTGGCAGCCGCTAGTGGTGGCGTTACTGCTGGGCGCTGCCATCAGCTGGCGCTACCGGCAGCAGCCTATTTCCGTGGCAACCTACGGTGCGGGCTGGGCAGTTGCGCTTGCCCTGGCAGTAGCCGTGCACCTGGCAGGGGGGTCGGTGCTGGCCTGGTCGGTTGCCAATGTGAGCTTTGCCCTGGGATGGGTGCTGGTTGCCGCCCGCCCGGCCGCTGCGCGCGCGCTGTCGCCGCTGTCCCAAAATCAGGACCTTCCGCTGCTCTACGCCGGGCTGGGCTTATTGCTGCGGGCAGCCAGCTTCACGCCCTACACGGGAGGCATCACGCTAGGAGCTTCGCTAGTGGCGTTGGTAGTGGGACAGCGCCAGGCGCGCAAGCCCATCACCTATCTAGCACTGGCCGGCCTATCGCTGGGGGGGTACGAACTGGCCGCCTATCGGTTGCTGCAAGCTGAACCCGTCGGCTTCGCCAACAGCGTGATCGGCCTGGCGTGGGTTGCGCTGGCGATCGCGGCCGCTTACCGCATGCTGGCCTGGTGGCTGCACCGGAGCGAGACAGCCTTTGCCCTCTCGGCAACCGAACTGGGGCGAGTAGCGCACCTGCATTGGGGCAATGCGGCGGCATTCATGGTGGCAACAATCCTGATAGATGGGTTGGGGGAGGCGCAACCAGTGCTGCCAACCGTCATGGGTTGGGGTGCTCTGGGTGGCTATGCGCTGCTGCAAGGCCGCACGTCGGCCGCAATGGCAGCTCCCGTTGGTCTCCAGGGCTGGGTCTATCTCGGTATAACTGCCCTGTATGCGGCGTTTGCGTCCGCGCGCCAGGGCTGGTGGCTGCTCGAGCTAGATCCGGCGTGGGTCGCCATTGCCTGTGCCTTCGGGCTGGTATTGGCGCTGCCGCGCTGGTCGCGGTGGGGGTGGCCGGACGCAGCCTGGCACCGCGCTGCAGCGCTCCTGCCGCTACCGACCGCCCTACTGAGCTGCTTGGCAGTTGCACCGCTCATACCAATTCTCGTGGTTTGTGCACTAGATTTTGACCTTCGAAACTCCCTCAATATGGGAGTCATGTTCTTTGGTAAGCGTGCATCTGCTGCTCAAATTGGTATCAGCTTGGTAGTTGCGGCAGCCTTTTACGGATGGCTGGCGTGGCGTTGGACTGCCATTCGCTGGAGCTATCTGGGGGTAGGCGCCCTGGTGTGGGCGAGCGGGCTGTGGTTGCACCGCTGGGACGCGCTGGATCCGCTCGCCCAGATCCTGCTTGTTGGGTTGCCGCTGCTGTACCTTGCCCAAGCCGAACCCGAACTGCGGCGCCCCCAGCAACGCTCGCTTCGGCACGGCCTGCGGCTGCTGGGCAGCGGCGCGATCACGGGCGTGGCTTACTGGCAGTACGCAGCTGTTGGCCTGGTTCCCGGCGCCATTGGGCTAGTTCTGATTGCAGCTGGACTGGGCTTGCGCGTGCGCGCCTTTCTGTGGGTTGGGACCCTGACGGTGCTGGGCGTTGCTTTCGACCAGGCCATCGTACTGTTTTTCCGCTACGCCTTTGCCAAATGGATCGTGGGCCTACTGGTGGGCCTGCTGTCCATCGGCCTAGCTGCCAACTTCGAGCGGCGGCGCCAGCAGGCATCCTCAGTCGTTCGCCGCTGGCGCGCTTGGTTCCGCCACTGGTAGTAAGGGCCTCAATCAGGCTTGCGGGTGCGAACCACTTGCAAGCTGCCCCCCGCGTGCAGCGTCCGCTCGCACTGCTCAAAGCCCAGGGGCTGGAGCTCGGCGATCGCGTCCGCCTGCAGCAGCTGCCAGGCTGTCTCGGTCTCGAACAGCCCAAGAAACAACGCCAACCCAGGCCAGTAGAGGAGGTTAGTCGGCGAGTGAAAGTCCAGCATTACAAACGTCCCGCCCGGTTTGAGGATGCGATAAACAGCGCGATAAATTTGCCGCCGCTGCGCGGCAGCCATCTCGTGCATGGCAACGCTGGTATGGACCAAATCGAAGCGATTGCTGGCTAGCGGCGGTGCTTCTGCCTGGCCGACGATGTAGTCGGCTCCAGGGGCGCGCCGAGCGGCCCGCTGCAGCGCGACGGGCGAGGCATCGAGCCCAGTGACGCGGCGCGAGTAGTGCAGCAGCTGCTGCGTGACTGGCCCGGCACCGCAGCACAGATCGAGCACTTCGCTATCGGTACCGATGGCTAGCCCCTGTAGCGGCAGCTGGCGAAAGCGGCGATTCCCGCCCACTGCCAGGGCTGCTAGGCTAGAGACAGTATCGTAGAGCCACTGGTAGCGGTAGCTCCAATGGCGCAGGAGGGTTGCCATTGCGGTTGCCGCGCTTGAGGGGGTTGCCTGGATGCGTGCCGCTCGCGCTATCTGGGTAGCTTGTTACACTCGCTCACGCATTGGCAAGCTGGCGCACGAATGCCATGGGTCGCACTGGGGTCTTATTGCTAAATCTGGGCGGACCCGACGAGCTCGAGGACGTCCAGCCGTTTCTGTTTAATTTGTTTGCGGATCCCGAGATCATCCGCCTGCCTTTTCCTTGGCTGCAAAAGCCGCTGGCCTGGCTGATCTCGACCCTACGCGCCAAGCAGTCGCAGCAGAACTACGAGCAAATCGGCGGCGGATCGCCGCTGCGCAAGATCACCGAGGCGCAAGCCGAAGCACTCGAGGCCCGACTGCAAGAACGCGGGCATCAAGCCAAAACGTATTTGGGGATGCGGTATTGGCATCCCTTTACTGAAGAAGCCATCGTTCGGATCAAGCGCGACCGGCCCGATAACCTAGTCATCTTGCCGCTCTACCCGCAGTTTTCGATCAGCACGAGCGGTTCCAGCTTTCGGCTGCTAGAGCAAATTTGGCAAGAAGATCCCATCCTCAGGCACCTCAACTACACGATTGTGCCCTCCTGGTACCGCCAGCCCGGTTACTTGCAGGCCATGGCGGATCTCATCGCGCAAGAACTGGACCGCTTCCCCGATCCCGATCGGGTCCACCTTTTTTTTAGCGCCCACGGCGTCCCCAAAAGCTACGTGGAAGAAGCGGGCGATCCCTATCAGCAAGAAATTGAGGAATGCGCTCGCTCCATCGTGCGCACCCTCAACCGACCCAATGCGTATACGCTGGCCTATCAAAGCCGCGTGGGGCCGGTGGAATGGTTGCGGCCCTATACGGAAGAAGCCCTACAGGAATTGGGTAGTTACGGGGTGCAAGATTTGGTCGTCGTTCCCATTAGCTTTGTCTCCGAGCACATCGAGACGCTGCAGGAAATCGACATCGAGTACCGCGACGTTGCCCGACAGGCCGGGATTGAGAACTTCCAGCGCGTGCCCGCTCTCAACACGCACCCCACCTTTATTGATGGACTGGCCGAATCCGTCGAGGAAGCGCTTCAGGCCCCTGCCCGAACCTTCGCCGATGTCAATCGCATGAAGAAAAAGGTCAAGATCGAGCCGCAAGAGCGCTGGCAGTGGGGCATGAACTCCAACGCCGAGAAGTGGAACGGGCGCTTGGCCATGGTGGGTTTTATCGCGCTCCTGCTGGAGCTGATTAGCGGTCACGGCCCCCTGCACTTGGCCGGCGTCCTTTAGCAGACAAGCAGGCTGTCTGGGGAGCGATCAGCGCACGTATTCTTTGAGAATGCTGTTGCGGTTGGGGTGGCGCAGCTTGCGTAGGGCTTTGGCCTCGATCTGGCGGATGCGCTCGCGCGTGACATTGAAGAACTGGCCGATTTCTTCCAGCGTTTTCATGCGCCCGTCCTGCATACCGTAGCGCAGCCGCAGGACGTCCCGCTCGCGGGGACTGAGCGTTTCGAGAACGTCTTCGAGGTCTTCGCGCAGCAGGTTTTTGGAAACCTCATCTTCGGGGCTCTCGCCGTCCGCTTCAATAAAATCGCCCAAGCGCGAATCCTCTTCTTTGCCAATAGGCGTCTCCAGCGAAATCGGAAGCTGCGCCGATTTGGCAATAAAGCGCAGCTTCTCGATGGTCATTTCCATGCGCGTGGCAATTTCTTCTTCGCTAGGTTTGCGCCCCAGCTCTTGCGAGAGGACTTTGGTCGTTTTTTTGATGCGCGAGATCGTCTCGTAGAGGTGGACGGGCAAGCGGATCGTGCGCGATTGATCGGCAATCGCCCGAGTAATGGCCTGGCGGATCCACCACGTGGCGTAGGTGGAGAACTTGTAGCCTTTTTCATGGTCGAATTTCTCGGCAGCCCGAATCAGGCCTAGCGATCCCTCCTGAATCAGGTCCTGAAACGATAGCCCTCGGTTCATGTATTTTTTGGCAATGGAGACCACCAGGCGCAGGTTGGACTGCACCATTTTTTCCTTGGCGCGCCGCCGGGTATGGAGGTAGCGCTGGAACTCAGCCAGCGGCATGCCGGCTTCGGCAGCCCATTCCTGTTGGGTGGGCTCGCGCTCGAGGGCATCAGCCAGTTCGTCCCGGCTGCGCTCGAGTTCTAGCAGCTCGGCAATTTGGCGGGCGAGTTCGATTTCCTCATCCGCACGCAGCAGCCGAACGCGGCCGATTTCTTGCAGGTAGAGGCGAATGGAATCTTCGGTATAGGGTTGGGTTTCGTCGCGGTCTTCGGCTGGTTTCTCCGCTGGCTCTGAAGGCGCTGGTTGCTGGGAACTGGTATTGGCTGGCTTTTGCGCGCTCGCGTTGTCCTGCTCGGCACTGATGTCCTGCTCGACAGCCACCTCGAGCTCTTCCCGGATGGACTCGTCCGCTTCCTGCTCGAGTAACAACTCGAGCTCGCCTTGGGAATCGTTCAAGTTACCGAGCATTTCGTTGGCCTGCGTCATGCTGTTTTGCCTCGTCCGTACCGTTACAGCAGAGTTAGGGAACGTCCGCGAGCTGCGCTCGTCGATTGGCTTAACCATCGCAAGCTGCATGCCTTGCCTACTGGCAACCATTGGCAGCTACAACCCCACTCAGGCCTAGCTGGGCAAGTTCCCCCAAGCGCTGTCGCTGAATGAGCTTGCAGTCCAGGCTCAATCGAGTGCCAAGCTAGCAGAGCGCTGCTCGGTCAGCTGCCTACCCGAGCAACAACCCCCGGGTCGGCAAAATGCACGCGCGCTCGCACTCTCGATTGGCAAGCAACCGAGCCGTGGGCCTGCTGCCAGCAGCCGCTCGTTGCTAACGTATAGAGGATAACGAAACGGCCGCTACGCTGCAATGCACTCGCCAACCGCTCGGCAGTCGCACCCGGGCTGACCTTGGCGCATAATCGTAGGGCAACGCTCGTCTATTTTGTTTGCTGGAGGTCACGCCATCGAGCCCATCGGCGTTGAGTCCCAAGCGATCGCGACGTCGCTGGGGCGCATGGTGTACTACACCCCCTCGCAGTCGCCCTGGCTCGCGAGCGAGGCCGGGCGATCGCCGCTGGTGTTTCTGCACGGCTTTGGCGGCGGCTCGTCGGCTTACGAATGGTCCCAGGTCTATCCAGCCTTTGCCGATGGCTACCGCGCGATCGCGCCCGACTTACTCGGGTGGGGGCGCTCCGAGCATCCGGCGCGGGCCTACCGGGCCGAAGACTACATCAATACGATTCTGGAATTTTTGGATGGGTTGGCGGCAGGGGCAATCCCGGTGGTCGCGTCATCGCTGACAGCCGCTTTTGTCGTGCGTGCCGCCGTCCATCGCCCCGATCAGTTCGCATCGCTGGTACTGGTGGCGCCCTCTGGGCTCGCCGACTTCGGCCAAGATGCTCGCGATTGGCTCGCTCAACTAGCCGCAGTTCCGGGGCTAGATCGGGGGCTCTACACCACAGCCATCGCGACGGATGCCGGCATCCGCAACTTCCTCGAGACGCGCCAATTCGCCCGCCCAGAGCGCGTTTCGCCAGCCATGGTCGAGGCGTACTTGCAATCGGCGCAGCAGCCCAATGCCGAGTACGCTGCTTTGGCGTTTTTGCGCGGCGATCTGAGCTTCGATCTGGCGCGCTATATGGGGCAGCTGCGCGTTCCCACTGCCATCCTGTGGGGCGAGCAATCCCAATTGACAACGCCCCAGTTGGGCAAGCAGTTGGCCGAGCTCAACCCGCAAGCCGTACGGGGCTTTCAAACAATTGCAGATGCTGGCCTGACGCCCCAGCTAGAAACGCCAGCCGTCGCGATCGCGCTCATCCAACGGTACTCGCGCCAGCTAGCCGCTCACTCTTGAACGCGAACGTCGATGGTACTGGCACCAAAGCGGTAGCGCTCGCCCTCCAACTTGATGGGCGTGCCGATTTTGATTTTATTGTTGCCCAGAACAGGGCCGCTGTCGGTCATTCGGGCATCGCCGCCCAGCGTCAGGATCCAGCTCCCTTCATGTTGGCTTTGCGGAGCCGGATTGGGCCGCATCTCGAGCGAGCCGTCGGGTTGGGTGACCGGAACGGCGTTCGGTAGGCGCTCGGCCGATTTAAGCTGGACTTGGCCGTAGGGGTGGTTGCGCACGATCAGCTTGGTCGTCTCGGCCTGCTCGAACGTTCCCTGCATCTGCTGGGGATCGCGGACGTTCAGCCCCTGAACGAGAACGTCCACCTCAATGGGCTGTGTTCCGCTCACCTGGGCTACCGACCCCGAGCGCCCGGGAACTAAGAAAATCCCCACCACCACCAGTAGGATGACCAAGGCAGCGCCCACATCCAGGATGCTGATTTTGCCCAGAAGGCGACCTTGCGAATCTAGAAGGGGCATGAGCGTTTCGATGCGTGCGTACCGACATCCGGCCGAGCAGCCCTCAATTTAGCACGTCGGGTGGTGCCCAATTGTGCTGCCAGCAGGTCAAAATGTTGCTCGAGCGACTCACACGCGTGCAACTTTGCAGGCGCCGCGATCGTCATTCCGACTAAGACGCAGTCGTTCCTTGTCGTTTAGATTGTTTAGTTGCTCATGATACTAGCTCGTTCGCACCCACGACGCTTGCAACGCCGGGCGCTGTATTGGGTCCTATCCGGGACCACAGCACTGGGTCTGGTCGCTGCAATGCCGCAGCCAGCCTACAGCTTCTCTTGGTTGGAGATCCTCAGGCGAGGCGCCCAGGTTTACCAACTCTCCACCATCTCGGACGAGCGCGAGGTCAAGCTGGGCAATCGCATCCACCAGCAGCTGACCCAAAAGCGTATCGAGCTCTACCGCGGCCAAGCCCTCAACCAATACGTCAAGCGCATCGGGCAACGCTTGGTCGAGCGCAGCACGCGCTCCGACATCCCCTACAAATTCCACATCGTTCGCGATGACAGCATTAACGCCTTCGCCGTCCCCGGCGGCCATATCTACGTCAACACGGGCCTGCTGCAGCTGGCCGATAATGAGGCCGAGCTGGCCGGCGTCCTAGGTCACGAAATCGCGCACGTGGCTGCTCGCCACGCCATCGAGCAGATGCGGCAGCAGGCGATCGCGCAAGGCGTGCTCTCGGCGGCCGGGCTGGATGAGAGTCAAGCCGTCCAGATTGGGGTGGAGTTGGCCCTAAACCGCCCCAACAGCCGTGAGGATGAGCTAAAAGCTGACCGGCTGGGGCTGCAAATGATGGCCAAGTCGCGCTATGCACCCATTGCGACGGTTACCTTCCTGCAAAAGCTGCAGCAGCAACAGCAAAGCGGCTCCCCACCCACCTTTTTGAACACTCATCCCGGTATCGACCAGCGCATTACGCAGCTCCGCCAGGAGCTCCCCGAGGATTCCCGCAGCGGAACAGGGCTGGATGAAGATACCTATCAGTGGCACACGCGGAAGCTGCGCTAGCAACTGAGGGCCGGATAACAACGAGACCCGCTCGGCGAGCGGGTCTCGTTGTTGCTATCCATCGGAGCGGCGGGATTTGAACCCACGACCCCCACTACCCCAAAGTGGTGCGCTACCAAACTGCGCTACGCCCCGATTGGCACGTTCGAATATATCACAGTCGCCCGAGCGGCGGGCTCAGAAGACGGTGAGCGTCCGCGCAGCTTGGACCAACGCTGGCACAGCTGAGGGCGACCAGCTCCCCTCGCCGCGCCGACCAGTCTGGAGGATGCAGCGCAGCGAGTAGTGGTGGGGGTAGCCCTCTGCTTCCAGCCAGAGCCACTCGCTCTCGAGCTCGCAGTCGATGCGCTCTTGCTCCATGAGCTCCTCGGCCATGCTGCCGATCGCAGCAACCATTTGCTCGAGCAAGCGGCAGAATTCGTTGAGCTCGGTTTCGCTTAGCTCGAGCGCCCACCCATCGCCGCCGATCAAGCCGCGATAAGTGGGCGCATCGGGATCCCAACCAATGCGCCAGCCATCGCCCGAGCGTAGCAGGCGCCCCATAGCGCGACCGGCTCAATCGCCGATAATCTCGGGTTGGGTCAGCTCATCCGACATCTCGATGATGGCGCGGATGGAGGGCTTCATCATGGGATCTTCAAGGTTTTCAAACTCTTCGTAGCGGCGGCGCTTGGCACGTGCGGCCACCTGCACGGTGATGCGGTAGCGGTTGGAAGCCGCCGTGAGGAGTTCCTCGGCGCGGCTGACGATTTGCTCGGAGTCAAAGGCAGATCGCTTGGACATGGGAGAGAACTAGCTTGCAGTCGGGAACTGGCATTAGGGTAGCAATCGCTCGGATCGCTAATCGCGCTGGAAGCAACGGTAGGCAGCCTCGGCCATCAGCTGCGATAGCTCGGGATCGCCGCGCTGGTGGTACAGATCGGCAAGGGCATTAAAAATCTCGAACGCCGAGATGCCCCGGCCTTCCAGGTCGCGGAAAGCAGCTTGGGCCATGCGCATGCCATCGCGCTCGGAGACGCTGCGCGGATCGGCGGGGGCAGCCATTACCAAACGGCCTTGTAACGCTACAACCAGCCTAGCGAAAGCGCGATGGCGCTCCGGCAGTGCAAGCAGCCGGCTGCCGCGGGCACAGCCTAGGATGGAGGGCGGCGATCCCGATCCGCGCAAGCATGGCAACGCTGGTGCCCGTCATTCTGGCTGGCGGCAAGGGCGAGCGCTTCTGGCCGCTGAGCCGCCAGACACGCCCCAAGCAATTCGCCGCGCTCGATGGCAGCGGGCAGAGCCTGCTGCAAGCCACCGCTGATCGGCTGCTGCCGCTGGCGGGCGATTGGGCGCACGTCTGGGTCATTACCAACGCCCAACTGGCAGCCGGCGTTCGCGAGCAGCTCTCCTCGCTGCCGGACCGGAACGTACTGGTCGAGCCCGAAGGCCGCGATACGGGACCGGCTGTTGCCTGGGCAACCGAAACCATCGCCCGGCTCTACGGTCAGGATGCGGTCGTTGGAATCTTCCCGGCCGACCACTGGATCGGCGATCGCGCCGCTTTCCAGGCCACCCTGACCTCGGCCGCAACGCTGGCAGCCAGCCAGGCTGCGATCGCCACGCTAGGCATTGCCCCCACCTACCCGGCTACAGGGTACGGCTACATCGAATGGGGCGGCGCGCTGGGCGACTTTGCAGGCATGGAGGCCTACGAAGTGGCGCGCTTTACCGAAAAACCGCAGCGCGAAACAGCCGAGTATTTCCTCCAAACCGGCGGCTTTAGCTGGAATAGCGGCATGTTCGTGTTCCGCGCCGGCGTAGCATGGCAAGCGCTGCTGGCTCATGCGCCCGAGATCGCGCACCCGCTGGCGGAGCGAGGTGAGGCAGCCTATCCCGAACTACCCAAAACGAGCATCGATCAGGCCCTGATGGAAAAAACGCAACAAGCGGCCGTGCTGCTCGCGCAGTTTGGTTGGGACGATCTGGGCGATTGGCAAGCACTAGAGCGCTTGTTCGGTGGCGAGGGAGCCAACGTAACCTTGGCCCAGCACGTAGGCCAGGACACCCAAGGAACGGTGCTTTATGCCAGTGACAGCGAGGAGGTCATTGTTACTATCGGGCTGAACGATCTGGTGGTGGCCCGCGACGGCCGGGCTACGCTGGTTGCCCGCAAGGATCGCATCCAGGAGCTCAAAGCCGTCCTCGAGCAACTGCAAGCCGATCCCAAGCTGCAACGCTTTCTCTAGCGACCGGCGGCGAGCCAGTCCCGCCCGTTCCAGCGACCCCAAAGGACACGCCCGTGGTCATCTCGCTACGAAAAAGCACGTCTCGCCAGCGCGAAATCCTGGAAGTCGTCTTTCGGCACGGCTGGGACTACATGCGCCGGTTGCTGGCCGGCGGCAAGCCGGATGAGCCCCAACTGCCTACCCCCACCGTGCTGCGCAACATTTTGGTGGATTTGGGGCCTGTTTACGTCAAGCTAGGGCAGCTTTTGAGCACGCGCCCCGATCTGCTGCCAGCCGACTACATTGAGACCCTGACGGCCTTACAGGCACAGGTGCCGCCAGTTGCTTGGTCGGAGGTCGAAGTCTCGATCCGGCAGCAGCTCGATCGCCCGCTAGAAACGGTTTTCAGTCACATCGAGCAGGAACCGGTCGCTGCCGGCTCGGTGGCCCAGACCCATCGCGCCACCCTCAGCAACGGCCAGGCGGTGGCCCTCAAAGTGCAGCGCCCTGGCATCGATACGGTCGTCGAGCAAGACATCGCACTCATCAAGGGGCTCGCCGAGCTGGTCGCGCGCACTGAGTTCGGCCAAGACTACGATGTCATGGCGGTCGCGCAGGAGTTCACCGACGCCCTGCGGGCCGAGCTCGACTTTGCCCGGGAAGCCAGCCACACTGACCGCCTGCGGCAGAACTTAGCGCGCAGCCGCTGGTTCGATACCAAGCAACTGACCGTTCCAGCGATCTATTGGGAGATTACGACGCCCAAGCTACTGGTGATGGAGTGGCTTCAGGGAAAGCCCATTCTAGAGTCCGAGTTTTCAGCCTCAGTTGATCCCAACGGGGGGGCGCAGCGCCGCCAGCAAATCTCGACGCTGTTGTTTCGGTCGTTTTTCCAACAAATCTACATCGACGGCTTTTTCCATGCCGATCCCCACCCAGGCAACATTTTCTACTTGCAGGACGGCCGGGTGGCGCTTCTGGACTGTGGCATGGTGGGCCGGCTCGATCCGCGCACCCAGCAGATCCTGACCGAGCTGCTGCTGGCAATCGTTGATATTGATGCCCGGCGCTGCAGCGAGCTAACGCTAGAGCTCTCCGAAACTGCTACGACGGCCAACTTGGCGCAGCTCGAGACCGACTACGATCGCATGCTGCGCAAGTACTACAACCTCAGCATCGCCGAGATCAATTTCAGCCAAGTTTTTTACGAAATCCTGCAGGTAGCGCGGGACAACAAAGTCAAGCTCCCCAGCAATATGGGGCTGTATGCCAAAAGCTTGGCTAACCTAGAGGGACTGGCGCAAAAGTTCAACCCCCAAATCAACTTTCTGGATGAGATCAAGCCGCTAATGAGCGATCTGTTCCGGCGCCAGATCCTGGGGACCAACCCGCTCAATACGGTGCTGCGAACGGCGCTGGATGTCAAAAACCTGTCCGTTCAGTCGCCGCGGCAAACCGAGCTGTTGTTGGATCGCGTTACCTCAGAGACGCTGCAGTGGAACGTGGCGCTGCGCGGGCTGGACCCGCTGCGCCGTAGCTTGGACGAATCAGCCAATCGCCTCTCGTTCAGCATCGTCATCGGGTCGCTGATCGTCGGTGCCGCCATCATCTCGGCCAACGCGCAAGCGGGGCAGCTCTCTTGGATTAGCAACACCCTGTTTGGCGCCGCCAGCTTTATTGGCCTGTGGCTGCTGCTCAGCATCTGGCGCTCCGGCCGCCTGCGCTAGTCGCTCAGCAGCTTGGCAATCTCTTGCTGCTCGCCTGGCTCGTAGGGCTGGCTCTGGCGCGTATCGGTGATGAGCCAATCCAGCGAAGCCGCCTGCAGGTCGATGGTGGTACCGGTTTTGTCGACGCAGTAGCGCCCAAAGACTAGCTTGTCGACCAAATGCGCTTTCGATCCCAAGCGCGAGTACTCGAAAATGACGCTGTTGTCGACCGTTGCCCCGCTGCTGACGTGGCAGTTGGGGCCGATCATGGTGGGGCCAATGATGGTGGCACCATCCTCGATTTGGGTCATGCCGCCCACATACACCGGTCCGGTGACGTTGATGCGGTCCCAATTGGCAGCCACATTGAGGCCGGTGTGGATGCCGGGGGCCACTTCAGTGCCCGGAATGTCGACGTTTTGAATTTCGCCGCGCAGCACGCCGCGCACGGTTTCCCAATAGTCAGGGACCTTGCCAATATCGATCCACTGGAAGTCGCGCGAGATGGCATAAAACGGCGCGCCCATCTCCACGAGCTTGGGAAAGAGCTGGCTGCCGATGTCGTACTCAGTATTGGGCGGGATGTAGTCGATCGCCTCGGGCTCGAGGATGTAGATGCCCGTGTTGATGGCGTTGCTGCGAGCTTCCTCGGGGCTGGGTTTTTCTTGAAAGGAGCGGACCCGGCCGGTGCCGTCGGTGACCACGACACCGTAGTTGGAGACCTTCTCCGGCGGGACGGGCTTGGTGACCACCGTGGCGATCGCGCCTTTTTGCCGGTGCCAGTTGACCGCCTCAGTCAGGTCCAGATCGACGAGCGCATCGCCGCAGAGCACCACGAACGTATCGTCAAAAAACGGGTTAAAGTCTTGAATGCGCCGGATACCACCGGCCGATCCCAGCGCCTCACCCACTAGCTGACCCTCGACAATACGGCCTTCAAACGAGTAGGCCAAATCGACGCCAAAGCGCTGGCCGTCGCGAAAGTAGCGCTCGATTTCGTGGGCCAGGTGGCTGACGTTAACCATGACTTGGTCGAAGCCGTGCCCGCGCAGCAGCTCGAGCAAGTACTCCATGACCGGCTTCTGCAAGACCGGGATTAGGGGTTTGGGAATGGTGTAGGTGATGGGACGCACGCGCGTCCCCTTACCGGCAGCCAGGATCATGGCTTTCATAGGGGGTCACTCCTCAACGGGTTCAGCACTCACTCGCTCGCGGGCAATGCCATCGGATTCTAGCTTGCTGGTATTCGATGCCCCGAGCTGCGGCCGGATGTAGAGTTCCTGATAGAGTGCGGCTTGCCAGAGTTCCACCTGCGAGCGTGCTGCCAGCCACAAAAGCGCCCAGAACGTTTCAACCCGATCGCCGGCGGCTGCCTCGCCCGCTGCCTGCTGCCACCACACCAGCAGCTGCTCTAGGCTAATTCCCCAATCCGGCCCGGACCAATACTGCGGCAGCTGCTCGCCCAAAAAGCGCTCCAGCCGAGCGGCGACCGCACTAAAGTCTTCCTGGTGGGCCAGCTCGGCAACAGCCGCTTCGCTGGCGGGCGGCGAGGGCTCGCGCCGGGCGCGCCCCTGAGACTCTGACGCCTCGATTTCGCTGGCGATCTGGCGGAGCTGGCCGATCAGCTCGGGCAGGGTGACGCGGCGCTGGCGCGGTGGTAGGGCCGAGCGGCGGCGGCGGATGCCATGCTCCCAGCGAGCAGCCCCCGACAAGGCTGCAGGCGCTTCCTCTGCCTCGGCCCCATCGAGCTCGGCATCGAGCGCTTCCGCCTCAGGTGAGCCTTGCGCCCCCTCGGCCGGATCGGACTCGGCGGCCTGCAAGGTCTGGGCTTTGAACGCCACCAAACGCGAGCCCCACAAAAACGCTTGGCCCGAGCGCGCCAGATCGGTAGCAGCAGCACTGCCCTCCGCGTCGGGCTCGAAGGCAGGCAGTTGGCTCAAAAACCGATCGACGACTTCAATAACGGCAACGTTCCAGGGGTCAATTTCGCCACGCTGGGCCCAGTCGATCAGCTGCGTGATCGCCGCTTGCGCCTCTCGGATCGCCATGCACTACTGCGCGACTGCCTGCGTCTGGTTCTCGCCATCAGCTTGGTCGCCCTCGGAGGGAGGCAGTTTGCGCTGCTGCTCGAGCTCGATTTTGTAACCTTGCAGGTCTTGCTCGAGGTCTTCAATTTTGCGGTCTTTTTGGCGCAGCTGCCGCCGCTGGCGAAGCAAGTCCACTTGCCGCTGCAACCGGTTCCAGATGCTAAACAGCCACGCCAGCACAGCACCAATGCCCATGGCAAAAATTAGCTCGATGGCCAGTGGGGCTTGAACTTGATAGCCGGGTACCACCTGAATCACCGTGGGCTCGGTATTTTCGAGGCTAAACAAAACGAGTCCCAAACCGATGGCAAAAATGAGCGCAAAGTTGATCTGTCGCATGGCGTCCTCTCCTGGGTCTCCAGCCTGCTAGGACGGCAGTTGCCCGTTGTACGCGACCGCACGGCTTTTGGCCGCAATCCTAACGCTCGAGCTAGGCAGCTGATAAATTTGGAACGAATCTAGAGTGCCCCGAGGCTGCACGACCGTCAATCCCCATGCCGCCGTCCCAGCCTTTTCAACCACGGCAATGTTCTGTCGCCGAGCTGCGCCGAAATTACGCGCAGGCCGCACTGAGCGAGCAGGATGCGGCCGACGAACCCCTACAGCAGTTCCGGCAGTGGTTCGAGCAGGCCTGCGAAGCGGATTTGCCTGAGCCCAATGCCATGACGCTGGCCACGGCCGATGCCAATGGCCGTCCCAGCGCTCGGATTGTGCTGCTGAAAGGCTTTGACGAGCGCGGCTTTACCTTCTATACCAACTACCGCAGCCAGAAAGGCCGGCAGCTAGAGGCCAATCCCTGGGCAGCCCTGGTGTTTTGGTGGGCCGAGCTCGAGCGGCAAGTGCGCATTGAGGGCCGCGTTGGCAAAACATCCGCCTCGGAATCGGATGCCTACTTCCAAAGCCGTCCGTACGACTCGCAACTGGGGGCTTGGGCGTCCCAGCAAAGCGAGCCTCTGACCTCGCGCCGCACGCTCGAGCAAGCCTACCGGCAGCTGCAGGCGCAGTACGCTCAGGGGCCGGTGCCGCGCCCCACGTTCTGGGGCGGGTTTCGCCTGTCCCCCGATACCTTGGAATTCTGGCAAGGGCGCGCGAGCCGCTTGCACGATCGCATCCGCTACCGTTGGACGGCCCCCGGCGACTGGATCAAGGAGCGCCTGGCGCCCTAGCTGGCTAAATTCGCTACCAACGCGCCGCAGCCGCGATCGCTACAATCGAGGCAACCTTTAGCTCATTCCTTGCAGGTCACCGTTGAGCGCACCGCCTGCTTACTTGCTAGTCGCGCACGGCAGCCGCGATCCGCGCCCGCAGATCGGGCTGGAGCAGCTCGCCCGCCGGTTGCAAGCGCGCTTGGCCGCCCCCGAGGGCGCGTCGCATTTGCCCGTCAGCGATGGCGTCTCGACGGCGGTCGCGACGGCATCGGCGAGCTCGACCGCGCTAGTGCGAACGGCCTCGCTGGAGCTCGCACCACTGCAGCTGCACCAGCGCATCGTGCAAGTGGCGCAAGAGGCTAACTCGGCTGGGGCTTCGCAGTTGCAGATTGTGCCGCTGTTTTTGCTGCCTGGGGTGCACCTCAAGCAAGACATCCCGGCTGAGGTGGCGCGCGCGCAGCAAACGCTGGCCGGCCGGATGCCGCTGCGGTTGCGATCGCATCTGGGCAGTCGGTCCAGCATGCAGCATCTGTTGGCCCGGCGCTTCGAGCGGCACGCAGCCCCAGCGCGCGTGCTGCTGGCCCACGGCAGCCGCCGCACCGGCGGCAACCAGCCGGTCGAGGCCATGGCTGCCCGTTTGGGGGCCGTGGCGGCCTATTGGTCGGTTGCGCCCACTCTAGACGAGCGCCTGGCATCGCTGGCCCAACAGGGCAACGAGCAAATCGCGATCATGCCCTACTTTCTGTTCCCGGGCGGGATCGCCGATGCCATTGCCGAGCGGGTGGCGCAGCTGCGCTCGGCGCAGCCACAGTTATCGCTGCAACTGGATGAACCCCTAGGCGCGACCGATGAGCTCGCCGACGCCATCTGCGAGGGGTTGCACGCATGAGCCGCCCCGAGCCCTACCGGGCCGATGGCGCTGACGGGAGCCGTAGCGCCGCCCCAGGTAAGGTCTATCTGGTGGGGGCGGGTCCGGGCGATCCAGGGCTGCTGACACTCAAGGGCAAGGTCTTGCTCGAGCAAGCCGATGCTGTCGTCTACGACGCGCTGGTCAGCCCCACCATTCTGGGCATGATTGGGGAGCAGGCCGAGCGCATTGATGCGGGCAAGCGGCGCGGGCGCCACAGCCGGTTGCAAGCCGAGACAACGCAACTTCTGATCGATAAAACGCGCGATTGCGCGGTCGTCGTACGGCTCAAGGGCGGCGATCCCTTCGTCTTTGGGCGCGGTGGCGAAGAAATGCAGGATCTGGTGGCAGCCGGCGTTCCGGTTGAGGTGGTGCCCGGGATTACCTCGGGGGTGGCAGCTCCTGCCTATGCCGGCATTCCGCTGACCCACCGCCACCTCGGGTCCTCGGTTGCCTTTGTGACCGGCCACGAAGCGGCCGGTTGCTACCGGCCCCAAGTTGACTGGCACGCGCTCGCGCGCGGTACCGACATGATCGTGGTCTATATGGGCGTGCGCAACCTGCCGGCGATCGTCGCGCAGTTGCGCGAGGCCGGTTTGAGCTCGCAAACGCCCATTGCGCTGGTGCGTTGGGGCACTTGGTCCCAACAAGCCATCCTGACTGGGACGCTGGCAACCATCTGCGATCGCATGGCAGCAGCCCAATTTGGGGCGCCCGCAATCGCGGCCATCGGCAATATCGTTCAGTTAAGCGAGATCCTACCCACCCTCGATCCGCCCCAATAGGGCAATAGCGCGTTAGCACCTAGGCAGCTGCCGGCAATGCGTTCAATCGCAGCGGCGCAGTGGAGTAGAATTTGGGGTGTGCTACTGAGGCGAACGCTCGGGCCGATCGTGCCTGACTGAGGCACTTAGCGTCTATCGCCCCTAACGGTACTTGCGGACTCATTCATTTCATGCCATCGCGATCGAGCGGGTTGGGCGCAGTGCCAGGTGTCGGGACGAGCTGCCAGCGAGTGCGCCCATGGCCTGTCGCCCGATGTGCTTTGAGGAGAACCATGCTAAAGCAACTCATTGGGATTGCCATCGCAACCCTTGCCTGCATCCTGCAACTTTCGGTCGGGAGCGCTAGCGCGCTGGAGCTAGACGAGCAAACGCGCACTGTGCCGCTGGATGCTGAAGGCGAGCAAAAGACGCTCAGTCTACAAGAGGCGCAACGCGGCAAGCGATTGTTTAACGATGTTTGCGCCCAGTGCCATTTCAGCGGCCTAACCAAAACCAATCCCAACGTCACCCTCTCGCAAGAGGATCTGGCAGGGGCCATACCGCCGCGCGACAACATCGAGGTGATCGTCGATTACCTGCACGAGCCCACCAGTTACGACGGCGAGCTCGATTTGAGCGAGTACCATCCCACCGTCGAGCGGCCCGATCTCTATCCGGAAATGCGCAACTTGACCGACAAAGACCTGCGCGACATTGCCGGCCACATTCTGATTCAGCCCAAGGTGGTAGGCGAGAACTGGGGCGGCGGTAAAGCTTATTTCTAAGCCATCATCCGCACTGGTGCCATTCGCTGCCATTGGCAAGACGATTGATGCGATCCTGGCTGACTGCAACCATCGGCCGCTCGCTCCGGCCATCGGGCTTGCCCGGCCGAGCCGGGCTAGTGCTTGCCGCCGCCGGCCTCTGCCTCGCTTGCTGGAGCGGGCCGGCTGCGGCAGCTGTGGATGACTACATCAAGCGCTACCTGGCTGATGGCCCCATCGAGCTCGAGCTGGACGAGCAGGGGAACGCGCGCACCTTCACGCCCAGCGAGCTGGGCCAGGGTAAGCAGCTGTTCGAGGACAACTGCCTTAGCTGCCACGTGGGCGGATCGACCTTGCCCCAGCCTGAGGTATCGCTCTCGGCCCAGGATTTGGCGGGCGCCACGCCCCCGCGCAATAACATCGATGCGCTAGTGGCCTTCATGCGCAATCCCCAAACGTACGACGGCCGCGATGCCAACCTGCTGTGCCGTCAAGTGCCGCCTAGCTGGATGCCGCGCGAGCGCGTGGAGAAAATTGCCGCATTTATCCTGCGAGCCTCACAAAAAGCGCCCGGTTGGGGCACCAAAGACTTTTAGATGGCGCAGCACGCGGGCTAAGCCGCTAAAACAGGCCGTCTCTTTCGGTGATAGAATCCTCGCTGGTCCAGCCACTTTGCGGAGGTACGCCATGCTAAAGCAACTCGGATTGACCCTATCGGCGCTTTTGATGGCCCTAGCTGGCTTCGCCCTGTCCGCGCTGCCGGCCTCGGCGGCAATGTACGAAGTCAAAATGGGCTCGGATACGGGGCAGCTCAAATACGTCCCCGAAACGCTCACCGTCGAACCGGGCGATACGGTCAGCTTTGTCATGAACCAGATTCCGCCTCACAACGTCGTGTTCGATGCCGGCCAGATTCCCGGCGATAACGCCCTGGCCAGCCAACTATCCGAAGAGCAACTGCTGTTCTCGCCCGGTGAGAGCTACAAAGTCACTTTCCCAGAGGATGCGCCAGCTGGCGAATACAACTATTACTGCCAACCCCACCGCGGCGCTGGCATGTCGGGCAAGATTGTCGTGGAATAGTCCGTTCCCATCGCTCAAGCGAACGATTGCCAGCCCGCCTGCCTGACTTTGGGCGGATTCGCTGCCCACTCCTGCGCGAGTGGGTTTTTTTACGGCGGCGATCACCAGGCAGCGCTTGCCAACTAGCGGCGGAGGCGAGCCTCTTGGACTGTGATTCCGCCGCTGTTTTTGTTGCCCTTCCGCGTGCCTGCGTTTTTCTTTTTGTGGGGATGGTTCCTGCAGCAGGCACTCAACGGCGCAGCCAGCCTGGGAGCGCCCAAGCCGCATCGGCCGGCGGCATTGCCTACTGGGCGCACGCTTGCAGCTTTGCCGCCATTTGGGGGGCGCCGTTCGGCCTGTTTGCCTCGCGCCAGGCAGAGCAGTCCTAATACCAATTTGAGTAGCGGATGCACGCTTGCCAAAGAACATGACTCCCACATTGAGGGAGTTACGGAGACGCAATCTAGTGCACAAGCCACGAGAATTGGTATAACGAAGGGCGCTCGGTTGGAGGCGCTCGTTAGCCGCTTCGGGGATGCCACACTAGAGGCAGTTATTTACTATCGCATCGCCCAGCAACGCCCATGCCTAGCGCGCCCCCCTATTTGAGCGGTCCCCAAATCCGGCAGACGTTTTTGGATTTTTACGCCCAGCGCGGCCACCAGGTGCTGCCCAGCGCCTCGCTGGTGCCTGAGGATCCGACCGTCCTGCTGACCATTGCCGGGATGCTGCCGTTCAAGCCCTACTTTTTGGGGCAGCGCACCCCACCGGCGGCGCGCGTGACCACCTCACAAAAGTGCGTTCGCACCAACGACATTGAGAACGTGGGGCGCACGGCGCGCCACCACACGTTCTTTGAGATGTTGGGCAACTTCAGCTTCGGCGACTACTTCAAAGAGCATGCTATCGCCTGGGCTTGGGAGATCTCGACCCAGGCGTACGGCCTACCGCCCGAGCGCCTCATCCCCACTGTCTATCAAGACGACGAGGAGGCGTTTGCCATCTGGCGTGATCGCGTCGGCGTCCCCGCCGAGCGCATTTTTCGCATGGACGCCGAGGAAAATTTCTGGGCAGCCGGCCCGACCGGGCCCTGCGGTCCCTGCTCCGAGCTCTACTACGACCTCTATCCCGAGCGCAGCGGCGAGATCGATTTGGAGGACGACTCGCGCTTCATCGAGTTCTACAACCTCGTCTTTATGGAGTACAACCGCGATGGCGAGGGAACCCTAGAGCCGCTGCAGAGCAAAAACATCGACACGGGCCTGGGCCTAGAGCGGATGGCGCAGATCTTGCAGGGGGTGTCCAACAACTACGAAACGGATCTGATCTTTCCCATCATCCGCACAACCGCCGAGATAGCCGGCATTGACTACGCGCAAAGCGACGAGCCCACGCGCGTCTCGCTCAAAGTCATCGGCGACCACGTGCGCGCGCTGATCCACACGATTGCCGATGGCGTCACGGCTTCCAACGTCGGGCGCGGCTACGTCCTGCGCCGCCTGCTGCGGCGGGTCGTGCGCCACGGGCGCACGGTGGGCATTGAGGGCAGCTTTTTGCCCCAGGTAGCTGAGACCGCCATCTCGCTGGTGGAAGACCACTATCCCCACGTCCGCCAGGCTGAGCGCACTATCCAAGCCGAGCTCCAGCGCGAGGAGGAGCGCTTTTTGGCGACGCTGGCGCGCGGCGAGAAGATCCTGGCCGAGATCCTGGCCGACAATCCCAGCCAAATCTCAGGCCGGGATGCCTTCACGCTCTACGACACCTACGGCTTTCCGCTAGAGCTGACCCAAGAAATTGCGGCCGAGTCGGGCCTGGCGGTGGACCTCGACGGCTTCGAGCGTGAGATGGAGGCACAGCGGCAGCGATCGCAGGCCGTGCAAGAGACAATCGACCTGACGCAACAGGATGCGGTGGCCGAGCTGGCGCAGCAGCTCGAGCCCACCGAGTTCGTGGGCTACAGCCACCACGCCAGCCAGGTGCAGGTAGCTGCCCTGCTAGCCGAGGGCCAGCGCGTTGGGTCGGCGCAAGCGGGCGAGTCGGTGCAAGTGGTGCTGGATCGAACGCCGTTTTATGCCGAATCGGGCGGGCAAATCGGCGATCACGGCTACCTCTGGGGCGAGGATGTCGTGGTGCGCATCGAGGACGTGCAGAAAGCAGGTGACTCGCTCTACCTCCACCTCGGGCGCGTCGAGCGCGGCACCCTCCAGCAGGGCATGCCCGCGAGCGCTCAAATCGATCACGCCTGCCGCCGCCGCGCCAAAGCCCACCACACCGCCACCCACCTGCTGCACGCCGCGCTCAAACAACTCATCGATCCCAGCATTTCCCAAGCGGGGTCGCTGGTGGCCTTCGACCGGCTGCGCTTCGATTTCAACTGCCCCCACGCGCTCTCGCAGCAGGAGCTGCAGCAGCTCGAGGACCAGATCAATACCTGGATTGCCGAGGCCCATCCCACCCAGGAAGCAGTGCTGCCTTTTGATGAGGCCAAAGCCCAAGGCGCGATCGCCATGTTCGGCGAAAAATACGGCGATCACGTGCGCGTGATTGATGTGCCTGGCGTCTCAATGGAGCTGTGCGGTGGCACCCACGTCAATAACACCGCCGAGATTGGGCTGTTCAAAATCACCGCCGAAACGGGCATTTCCTCGAGGGTACGGCGCATCGAGGCGGTTGCCGGACCGGCTGTGCTGGCGTACCTCAACGAGCGCGATCGCATCGTGCGGCAGCTGAGCGAGCAGTTCAAGGCGCAGCCCGAGGCCATTCCGCAGCGCGTGAGCGAGCTGCAAGCCGAGCTCAAAAGCAGTCAGAAAGCGATCGCCTCGCTCAAGCAGGAGTTGGCCGTTGCCCGCTCGGAGGGCTTGCTGTCCCAAGCCGAAACGGTAGGGGATGCCAAACTCCTGGTGACCGAAATGGAAGGGGCCGATCCGGATGCGCTCAAAAGTGCTGCCGAGCGCCTGCAGCACAAACTGGGTGAGAGTGCCGTCGTTTTGGGCTCGGTCCCAGAAGCAGGCAAAGTGAGCTTGGTTGCTGCCTTTAGCCCCGGCCTGAACGAGCGCGGCTTGCAGGCGGGTCAGTTCATTGGTGGTATCGCCCAGATTTGCGGCGGCGGCGGCGGCGGCCGGCCCCACTTGGCGCAAGCCGGCGGGCGCGACCCCAGCCAGCTATCGGCAGCCCTGCAGCGCGCCCGCGAGCGACTGCACGCGGAACTGGCTGCCTAACACTAGGGGCCAATCGGGGTAGCCTGCCTGTTTGAGCGGCCCAGATCGTCGCTAAAATGGGCGTCAGTTTGGCCGGTGCGCCTCGGCCGCTGGCCAACAGCTTGGACCGGGTTACGGTTCTCGCCGCTACCGGTCGCCTTGCTTGTCTCGCGCCATTGGGGTCGTTGAGGATGCCAAGGAGGAGCCGCCATGGCAACGAATGAGGCGGATCGCAACCGCCGGATCGAGCGCACGCCGGGCGACACCAACATCCAGAAGTTTGGTTTCGACCTGCAACCCTGGGTAGCCTTCGTTGCAGGCGGCCTGATCTTGGCCTTTATTGTCCTGACGTTGCTTTTCCAGCCGGAGGCCAAGGCTGCCTTTGAACGGATGCAGGAAGCCATCGCCACGGTGGGTGGCTGGTGGTACATCCTGGTCGTCAACGTATTTATTGGCGTTCTGATCGTATTTGCCTTTGGCCAATTCGGGCGCCTGCGCCTGGGCGGCCCAGGCGCTCAGCCCGAGTTCTCCCGCTTTGCCTGGTTCGCCATGCTGCTGAGTGCAGGTATGGGCATCGGATTGATGTTTTGGAGCGTGGCCGAGCCCATCTTTCACTTTGGTAGCCCACCAGCTTTTTCTGGATTGGAGGGCAACAATCCGCCCTCCGCCGAGATGGCCATGACGGTGACGTACTTTCACTGGGGTCTCCACGCTTGGGGCATTTACGCACTGGTAGCGCTGGCACTGGCCTTTTTTGCCTTCAACCGGGGGCTGCCGCTGAGCATGCGCTCGGTGTTCTATCCAGTGCTGGGCGAGCGCATCTATGACGGTCCCGGTCACGCCATCGACATCCTGGCAGTAGTTGCCACCCTATTTGGCCTGGCGACCTCACTCGGCTTTGGTGTCAAGCAGGTCAATGCCGGTGTTAGCGAGCTCATCCCGGCGGTTCCCAACGAGACTTGGGTTCAGGTTTTGTTCATCGCCATCATTACCGGCTGCGCGACGCTATCGGTTGTCTCGGGATTACAAGGTGGCATTCGGCGCTTAAGCGAGCTCAACTTGCGCGTAGCGGCCCTTTTGATGGTGCTGGTGTTGTTGGTTGGGCCGACCCTGTTCATTCTCAATAGCTTCGTACAGAGTCTGGGGCAGTATGCTGCCAACCTACCTGTTTTGAGCTTTTGGACCGAGAGCTATTCCGGGACTAACTGGCAGCACAGCTGGACCGTCTTTTACTGGGGTTGGTGGATCTCCTGGTCGCCGTTTGTGGGTACCTTTATTGCCCGCGTTTCCATGGGCCGAACGGTACGCGAGTTCGTTTTGGGCGTACTGATCGTCCCCTCGCTGCTGTCGTTTTTGTGGCTCTCAGTCTTTGGCGGATCGGCGCTGTTTCAGGAACTCGGTGGCTTAGTCGATCTGCAAGCCGCCGTCAGCGAGGGGCCGGAGGTGGCCATGTTCCGCTCGCTGGCAGGCGCTCCTCTCGACTCGCTTTGGGGACTGCCCATTGCCTGGCTGACCTCGCTAGTGGCCATTTTCTTGGTCGTCATTTTCTTTGTGACTTCCTCTGACTCGGGGTCGCTGGTGGTGGACCACCTCACCTCGGGCGGCAAGCTCGATCCACCTATTCCGCAGCGTGTTTTTTGGGCAGTCCTGGAAGGCGTTGTAGCAGCCGTCTTGCTTATTGGCGGCGGCGAGCAAGGCCTGACGGCCCTGCAAACGGCGGCCATTACAACGGGCTTGCCCTTCTCAGTCGTGCTGCTGCTAATGTGCTTTAGCCTCAATCGCGGCCTGAATGCCGAGTACGCCGAGCTTGAAGCATCGCGCTTGCAAGGCAGCGAAGCGCCGAGCGGGCCGCAGCGCGCCCCCTCGACAGCGCAAGCTTACCGCGAGTAAGGGCGGCGACCTGTCCTATAGCCGAGAGGCCGGGCATGTACGGCAAAATCCTGGTTCCGCTGGATGAATCCCAACGATCCGAGGCCATCCTGCCCCATGCTGAGAACCTAGCGCGGCATGGCGAGACGCAGCTGGTGCTGGCTAGCGTCGTCGAGCCGCAAGCGCGCAGTACCATCATCGACCTCAACCGGGAAAAAGAGGTCCGCTTCCAGCCCCGGCGCATCGAGCAGACCGAGCGCTATCTCACGGGGTGGCGGAATCGGCTGCGCGATCGCAGTATCGCCAGCGACATCTTGGTGCTGAGCGGCACTGCCACCGACGGCATCCTGCACGCTGTCGAGCAGCTCCAGCCCGATTTGCTCGCCATGTGCAGCCACGGCCGGACTGGGCTGGCTCGGGCGTTTCACGGCAGCGTGGCTGCTGGGGTCTTCAACCGCGTCCAGTGCCCGCTGCTGCTAGTGCGCGCGCAAACTGAGGTGCGGCAGGCCAGCAACGACCGCATCTTGGTTGCGTTGGATGGATCCCAGCGAGCTGAGGCCATTTTGCCCCACGCTCAGGAAGTTGCGCGTCGCTACGGGGCCCAACTAACGCTGCTGCGCGTGCTGCGCACCAACTACCAGACGGCTGCCGAGATTGGGCTGGACGAGCCGTTTGAGGAAACCGCCACGGCCAACGACCTGTTCGATCGAGTCGGCGGCCACCAAGAGGCCGAGCGCGTCCGAGACGCCCAACACTACTTGCGCAGCTGGCACGATACTCTGCGCGAGCGCGGGTTTGCTGCAGAGGCGCGCTTGCTCTTCGGCCAACCCATCGAGGCAATTGCGGCGGTGGCCGACAGCATCGACGCGGATTTGATTGCCATGACCAGCCACGGGCAAAGCGGCTGGACGCAGGCATTCTACGGCAGCGTTGCGTCGGGAACGCTCCACCGCACGGCGCGACCGCTACTGCTGGTGCGGGCGGATGGGTAAAGCACCGACCGGGTTGGGATAAGCGAGCTTAGGGGTTGCCATCGCGGCGCTCGACCGCTGCAATTTGCCAGCGTCCGTCTTGGCGGACCAGCGAATAGCGCAGCGCGAGCGTGCTGTCGTAGCTGCTCTCCGGCGACGGCGCGCCCTGTCGGTAAGTTTGGGCGCGCTCGCGGACGGTCGCTTCCACCTGGGCACTCTCCTCCGAGCGCTCGCTAACGCTCACCGATTCGATTGCATGCTCGAAGCGTTGGTAGCGATCGCGGCGCTGCAGCGCTCGGGCGCTGGCCTGGCGCTTCGACAGCATGGGATCGCTCAGCACTTGCTCCAACTGCCCGATCTGGTGTTCGGGGCCCATGGCTTGGGCTTTGGCCTGGAGCCAGTCGCGAATGGCCTGGCGCGCTTGCGAGGCTTGCAGCGACGGTGAGGCGGGCGGCACCTCCACAGTGGGCCGATCTAAGCGCAGGACCAGGGCTTCCCCAGCTGGCGCAGTGGGCGAGCTGGCACTGCGATCCCCTAGGTTTTGAAAAGCCCGAACTGTGGCATAGCTAGCCGTTGCAATGCCGGCAACGCCCAGCCCTGCCAGTAGCAGAAGCCGCCCCCGACGAAAGCGCAAGCGCTGCTGCGACGGATGCAGTTGGCGGCTATCGCCGGGTGGCCCCGTGGCAGGTGCGGCGCGCTCGTGGCTACTGCCAGCTGACGCTGGCACTGGCTCGGTCGCAACGGCCGTTGCGGTGGCGGATGGCACGGCTCGGTCTGGCTCGGTGTGGGCGCTGCCTGCCTGGGCGCCGCCTGCCCAAAACTGAGCCTCGACTGGTCCGTAAGGTCGCTCGTCGCTGAACTGTTGCTGCTCGAGCTCCCACTGGACGCGCTCGTCGGCAAAGTAGTCTTTGAGCGAAGCTGCTTGCTGGGCCAGATCCTGGAAGTGGGGAAAAACCTGGGTGCGCAACCAAGACTCGCTGTAGGCGCAAAGGCCGGGCAACCAATCGGGCGCCCCGACCGAGTTGCGGCGGATTTCGCGCGCAACGTCCGGATCGGCAATTTGCTCAGCCGCTTGGTGGGCGCGATCGGTTTGGCCCAGCAACAAGGCACAAACCGCCTGCTCGAGGCCAACCTCCTGCTCGCGCTCCCAGCGCGCCAGCAGCGTTTGAGCGCCCGCGATCGCGCCCAGTTGGCGGTAGGCAAAGCCGCGCGCAATCTGCGCGCGAGCAGCCAGGTACGCGGCGGTTGCCGAGGGGCGCTGCGCTTCGGCATCGAACAAAGTCTGCTGCTGGGCGGCTGTCAGGTAAGGGCGCAGCTGCTGAACGAACAGCAAAAAGGCATCAGCATCCAGCCCAGAGCCATCTCGATCGCTCCCTTCGATACCGCCGCGCGCTTCCAGCATCTCGCGCAAAAGCTGCAATCCCTGATGCTTGCGCCACGACCCCTCGCCCGATTGCGAGACGGCCTCCAAAATGCGGTAGGGGCGCAGTTTGGCCAAATCGGCAGCGATTGCCTGTTTGAGATCCCCAAACAGCCCTTCTCGGGTGAGCAAGTCCCAGCCTTGTTGGCCCAGCCTCGCCGCGCGTTCGTATTGGCCCTGGCGCCACGACTCGCGGCTGCTTTCTAAATAAGCGACGGCCAGCACGCGGACCAGATCGCCCCGCTCGGAGGCGGTTTCCCAGCCAGCTGCCTCGGTGCTAGGGTAGTAGCGATCGCGAAAGCGAGACTCGGCGATACCGCGAGCGCGCTCGCACTCGCCCAACTCCTGCAAAATGAGCAGTGCGCCCACAACCCGATCGTCGCGAACCTCGATCCAAGGAGTGGCTGCATCCTCGCTGCCATGGCTCTGCCAGGAAGGGCGCTCCGTTTGGGGCAGCTGGATGGGTGCGGACTCGCGCTCGGGCGGCGGGGACAAAAAATGGGCATCGTATTCGGCCCGCCGTTCGGGATCGCACAAGATATCGCGCGCCACGGCCAATAGTTGCTGTCGCGCTTCTAGCGCCGTGGCGCTGTATGCCTGGCGAGGCTGTTGCTGGATGCGATCTTGGTAAGCCCGTTCGATCTCATCAGCCGTTGCCTGAATGGGAACCCCCAGAATCTGGTAGTAGTCGAGTGGAATTCGCACGATATGCTTCCCGCACGCTTCGCGAGCGAACTGAACGGGTTACCCCTAGAGGCCGCCTGGCTCGAGGCGCGGGCTCAGCCAGCCGCTAGCCTCAATGCCAAAGTCTAGCTCAAGCTCGCCCCCTTGCAACGGTCTGGCGTCCTGCGAGCGAGTGCCGCTGCCGCTTTGGGCTTGACCCGCCACCGCGTTTTGCCGTCAGCACCAACCACCCTATGGTTTCGGAACGGACCTTACCCAAATTCCACGACACGCCGCCCCAAATCACCAAAGCGCAAGGCCTGCAGCTCTACGAAGACATGAGCCTAGGCCGCGCGTTCGAAGACAAATGCGCCGAGATGTACTATCGCGGCAGAATGTTTGGCTTCGTTCACCTCTATAACGGCCAGGAAGCGGTCTCGACTGGCGTCATTCAAGCCCTGCGCCGGGGAGAGGATTTCGTTGCCAGTACCTATCGCGATCACGTCCATGCCCTAAGCTGCGGCATCTCGCCCCAAACCATCATGGCCGAGCTGTTTGGCAAAGAAACCGGCTGCAGTCGGGGGCGCGGCGGCTCGATGCACTTGTTCTCTCACACTCATCGCCTGTTGGGCGGCTACGCTTTTGTTGCCGAAGGGATTCCGGTGGCAACCGGCGCAGCCTTCCAAGCCCAATACCGGCAGCAAGTCTTCCAACAGGCAGACGCCGATTGGGTCGTGGCTTGCTTTTTGGGCGATGGGGCCACCAACAACGGGCAGTTTTTCGAGTGCCTCAACATGGCCTCGCTCTGGAACCTGCCCATTGTCTATGTGGTGGAGAACAACCAATGGGCAATCGGCATGGCGCACGAGCGGGCGGCGGCCCAGCCCGAGATTTACAAAAAAGCCCACGCCTTCAATATGCCCGGTGTCGAGGTCGATGGCATGGACGTTTTGGCCGTTCGCTCGGCCGCGCAGGAAGCGATCGAGCGCGCTCGCAGCGGTAACGGACCGACGCTAATCGAAACGCTCACCTACCGGTTCCGCGGGCACTCGCTCGCCGATCCCGATGAGCTGCGCTCGGACGAAGAAAAGCAGCAATGGCTGACGCGCGACCCGCTCAAGCGGTTTGCCGCTCACCTAACCGAGCGGAACTTGGTCGATCGCGAGGAGCTGCAGGCCATCGACGAAAAAGTCGAGCGGCAAGTCGAAGAAGCGGTCGAGTTTGCCGAGAACAGCCCTGAACCGGATCCCAGCGAGCTCTACCGCTACATCGAGGCTGACAGCGACTAGGGGGTCCCCTCCTCGCTGGCCGTTGTGCCGGCGGCCTGCGAGGGGGGAGTAACGCCGGCATTGGGGGCAATCGCTTGGCTGGCACGCTCGTTGGGATCGGCGGAGGGCTCGAGCGAGTACTTGACCAGATCGGCCAGATCTTGCAGTTGCCCGATGGCTTCGGCCCCCTCCAGCTTCATCAGCTCGTGATCGTCGCGCATCTCGGTCCAGGTGATACCGTAATCGGACACCAGGAAGCGGATGAGGTGATTGTCATCCAGGCTCACCATAAAGGAGGCGCTGCTCATTTCATTGCCGCAGGTGTAGCAAGACGCCAAGTAGCCGCGCTTTTCCAAAACAATCGCGAGCGCCTGGAGGTTCATGACCAAATCGCGCACGAACTGGCGGTGCTGCTGGGCGAGCCGTACGAACACTGCGATTCCTCCAAAGCCATCACGCGGTATTGCTTGTCAGGCGACTGCGCCAGCTCAAGCAGCGATACGATCCTAGCTTAGCTCGCCAGCGGCGGGGCGTCCAGCAACTGCCCCGGGAGTGGTGGCATCCCGCTAGCAGCAGCGTTGGCTGCAATGGCACCACCTCCGCGCGCTTTCGGCTAAGATGAAACGGATGGAGGACTGTAAGATGGCACCCGTTAGGTGGGTCTGCCTGAGGAACGTATTATGAGCCAGGAAATTTTTGAGAAGGTGCAAAAGATCGTTGCCGAGCAGCTCGAGGTCGATGCCAGCGAGGTTCAGCCTGAGGCCAGCTTTGCCAACGACTTGGGGGCTGACTCGCTAGATACGGTCGAGCTCGTGATGGCCCTGGAAGAAGAATTCGACATTGAAATTCCGGACGAAGCGGCCGAGAACATTGGGACCGTGCAAGCGGCGGTCGATTACATTAGCGAGAAGGTTACTGCGTCGGCCTAAGGGCGCTGCTGCCCCTAACTGTCCCGGATGCTCGCGGCATCCGCTAGCTAGCGATAGACATGGCAGATTGGCAACCCAGACGCGTGGCCGTTACCGGGCTGAGTGCGATCGCCCCAGTAGGGAACACGCTGGAGGCATACTGGGAGGGACTGCTAAACGGGCAAAACGGCATCGCGCCCATCTCGCACTTCGATGCCTCCGAGCATGCGTGCCGCATCGCCGGGGAAGTTAAAGGCTTCGATCCCAGTCCCTACCTGCAGCGCAAAGAGAGCAAGCGCATGGATCGCTTCGCGCAGTTTGCCGTTTGCGCCAGCAAGCAGGCCCTAGCGGACGCGCAACTCGAGATTGACGAGCGTAATGCCGGCCAAATTGCCACCATCATCGGGACTGGCATTGGCGGCATTAAGGTCCTCGAAGACCAGCAAGCGATCTATCTGTCCCGCGGGCCCGATCGCTGCAGCCCGTTCATGGTGCCGATGATGATCGCCAACATGGCTGCCGGCCTGACCGCCATTCACACCGGCGCGCAAGGCCCCAACTCCTGTCCGGTGACAGCCTGCGCGGCCGGTTCTAACGCCGTGGGTGACGCGTTTCGCACCATCCAGCGCGGCGACGCCCAAGCAGCCATCTGCGGCGGCACCGAGGCTGCCATTACGCCGCTAGCTGTGGCTGGCTTCTCCGCTGCCAAGGCCCTCTCGGCCAACAACGAGGCTCCCGAGCGCGCCTGCCGCCCCTTTGATCGTGATCGCGATGGGTTCGTCATGGGCGAGGGAGCTGGCATTTTGATCCTCGAGGAGCTCGAGCACGCCCGCGCGCGCGGGGCCTCCATTTACGCAGAAGTGGTGGGCTATGGCATGACCTGCGATGCCTACCACATGACCTCCCCCGATCTGAACGGTCAGGGGCCAGCCCGCGCCATCGAGCTAGCCCTCAAAGACGGCGGTATTGCCCCCGAGCAAGTCAGCTACATCAACGCCCACGGCACCAGCACCGCCGGCAACGACGCCACCGAAACCCGCGCCATCAAGCAGGCGCTCGGCGATCGCGCCCGCGAGGTCGCTATCAGCTCGACCAAATCCATGACCGGTCACCTGCTCGGCGGCGCCGGCGGCATCGAGGCAGTTGCGACGGCCATGGCCACCGCCCGCGATCGCGTGCCGCCGACGATCAACTTGGATGCCCCCGATCCCGAATGCGACCTCGACTATACCCCGCACGCCAGCCGCGCTCAGCCAGTGGAGGTGGCGCTCTCCAACTCGTTCGGCTTTGGGGGGCACAACGTTACGCTAGCCTTGAGAAAATATGCCTAGCAGTCTCGAATTCGCGGTGCCAGGTAGGGCACGATGCGCGTTCGAGCCGAGTTTCCCCTACAGCGCTCGCTCGAGCGTTGCCGCCACCGCACCGGCCTAGCGCTCAACACCATTGCCGTTTAGCCCAACGCAACTATGGTCGCGACCAGCCAATCCCTGGAACAACTCTGTATCAACTCGATTCGCTTCCTAGCGGTCGATGCGGTCGAAAAGGCAAGCTCCGGTCACCCGGGACTGCCCATGGGGGCCGCTCCCATGGCATTCGTCCTGTGGGATCGCTTTTTGCGCCACAATCCCAAAAACCCGGACTGGTTCGATCGTGATCGTTTCGTGCTCTCGGGCGGTCACGGCTGCATGCTGCAGTATGCCCTGCTCTATTTGACCGGCTATGAGGGCATGACCCTCGACGACATCAAGCAGTTCCGCCAGTGGGAGTCCAAAACGCCAGGCCACCCCGAAAACTTCATGACCGAAGGGGTCGAGGTGACCACGGGGCCGCTGGGCCAAGGCATCTCCAACGCCGTCGGACTGGCCCTGGCCGAGGCCAACTTGGCCAGCCGCTTCAACCAGCCCGATTGCAACATCATCGACCACTACACCTACGCCATCGCCAGCGACGGCGACATCATGGAAGGCGTCTCCAGCGAAGCCTGCTCGCTGGCGGGCCACATGGGGTTGGGCAAACTGGTTGTCCTCTACGATGACAACCACATCTCTATCGACGGGCCCACCGAGCTGGCCTTTAGCGAGGATGTGAATAAGCGCTACGAGGCCTACGGCTGGCACGTCCAGCACATCGAGGGCGGCAACGAGGATCTGGACGCCATCCACCGCGCGATCGAGAACGCGCAGGCTGCCACGGATCGACCCTCGCTCATCCGCGTCACCACCACCATCGGCTACGGCTCGCCCAACAAAGCCAACACCCACGAGGTCCACGGGGCACCGCTCGGGGGCGATGAAGTTACTACGACCCGCCAGCAGTTGGGGTGGGACTACCCGGAATTCACGGTTCCCGAAGACGCGCTCAACCACTTCCGCCAGGCCGTGGATCGCGGCTCCAAGCTCGAGGCCGACTGGAACGAGCGCTGGCAGCAGTACCGCACGCGCTACCCCGAAGCAGCGGCAACGCTGGAGCGCCTAATGGCCGGCAAGCTCCCCGAGAGCTGGGAGAGCACGCTGCCAACCTTCTCCCCAGAAGACAAAAAAGACGCCACGCGGGGATACTCGCAGGGCGTGCTCAACGCCCTCTCGGGCGTCATGCCCGAGCTCATCGGTGGCTCCGCCGACTTGGCCCCCTCCAACAAGACCCTGGTCAAAGCCGAAGGCGACTTCAGCAAGCACGACCACGCCGCCCGCAACCTGCGCTTTGGGGTGCGCGAGCACGGCATGGGGGCCATCTGCAACGGCATTGCCCGGCACGGCGGCCTGATTCCCTATGGGGCGACCTTCACTATCTTTACCGACTACATGCGGGCCGCCATCCGGCTCTCGGCGCTCTCGCGTACGGGCTCGATTTGGGTCACCACCCACGACTCCATCGGCCTGGGCGAGGACGGCCCCACTCACCAGCCCATCGAGCAGCTCGCGTCGCTGCGAGCTATGCCCAATCTGACCGTCATTCGCCCTGCTGACGGCAACGAGACCTCGGGGGCCTACAAAGTAGCCATCGAGCAGCGCAACGCCCCGACGCTGCTGTCGCTCTCGCGCCAGAAAGTCCCCAACTTGCCCGGCACCTCAATTGAGGGGGTCACCAAAGGCGCTTACGTTCTCTCCGACAGCAACGGGCCGCCCGAGCTGATCCTGATCGGCACGGGCAGCGAGGTGGAACTCTGCCTCCAGGCCGCCCAGCAGTTGCGCGATGAAGGGCGCAACGTCCGCGTGGTCTCCATGCCCAGCTGGGAGCTGTTCGACCGGCAGGATGCCGCCTATCGCGAGTCGGTCCTGCCAGCATCGGTAAGCAAGCGCCTGGCGGTTGAGGCCGGTGCCACCTTCGGCTGGTGCCGCTACGTGGGTACCCAAGGCGATGCCATCGGTATCGATCGCTTTGGCGTCTCCGCGCCCGGCGATGTCGCTCTCGAGAACTTTGGCTTCACCACCGATAACGTGGTGGCTCGCGCCAAGCAGCTGCTGGGCTAGCGCAGCCAGCACCGAGTCCAGCTCGATTGCTCCCCTGCCTGCAGGCAGGGGAGTTGACTTTAGGTATCCGGCTCTGCGGTCGAGGTCACGTGCAGCTCCTTGAGCTGGCGCTCCTCAACCTCGCTGGGAGCCTCGGTGAGCGGGCAGGTCCCCTGCTGCGTTTTGGGGAAGGCAATGACATCGCGGATGGAGCACTCGCCCGCCAGCAGCATGGCCAAACGATCCAAGCCGTAGGCAATGCCGCCGTGCGGCGGGGCGCCGCTATCGAGCGCTTCCAGCAAAAAGCCGAACTGGCGGTAGGCCTGCTCGAGCGGAATGCCGATGGCCTCGAATACCTGCTCCTGTACGGCGCGCTGGTGGATGCGCAGGCTGCCCCCGCCAATTTCGACGCCGTTGTAGACCAAATCGTAGGCCTGGGCCCGGGCCGTTTTGAGATCGCCCAGGTCATCGGGATGGGGAGCCGTAAACGGGTGATGCAGCGGTTCCAGGCGCTTTTCCTCTGGGTTCCACTCAAATAGGGGGAAATCCACAATCCAGAGCAGCTGCGGTTGGCGATCGTCGATGAGCTCGAGCTCGGCGCCCAGCGTTTGCCGCAGCGCGTGCAGGGTCTGGTTGACCGTAACGGCATCGCCGGCCCCGAACAGCAGCAGATCGCCGGGCTGGGCCTCCGCGCGCTCCAGGATTTGGTTTTGTTGCGCCGCGCTCAAGTTGCTCTCGAGCGCCCCGATGGTCTCAATGGCGTTGCCCTCGCGCACGCGCATGTAGGCGAGCCCCTTGGCCCCTGCCTCGCTGGCCACGTTGAATAGGTCGCCGCCCGGCTTGATGCGCACGTTGGCAATGCTCTCGTTGCCGCCGGGTACGGGCAATACCTTGACGATGCCGCCGCTGCTGACGGCATCGGCAAAGACTTTAAAGCCGCAGTTCGCGACAATATCGGAGATATTGGCGAGTTCTAGGCCAAAGCGCGTATCGGGTCGGTCGGTGCCGTAGCGCGCCATGGCTTCGTTGTAGCTCAGGCGTGGGAACGGGCGCGGCAGCTCGATGCCGCTAACGGTACGGAACACGTGGGCAATCAGGGCTTCGTTGAGCTCTAGGAGCTGGGCCTGGGAGACAAAGCTGGCCTCCAGATCGAGCTGGCTGAACTCGGGCTGGCGGTCGGCGCGCAAGTCCTCGTCGCGGAAGCAGCGCGCGATCTGGTAGTAGCGCTCGAAGCCTGAGACCATCAGCAGCTGCTTGAACAGCTGCGGCGACTGTGGCAGCGCGTACCACTTGCCGGGATTGAGCCGCGAGGGGACCAGGTAGTCGCGCGCGCCCTCAGGGGTGGAGCGCGTCAGGATGGGCGTCTCGACCTCGACAAAGCCGGCTTCGTCTTCCAGAAAGCGGCGGATCGCCTTGACGACCTGATGGCGCAAGTGCAAGTTGCGATTGAGCCGCTCGCGGCGCAAATCCAGATAGCGATACTGCAGCCGCAAGGTCTCGCGTGCCGTTTCGGTTTCGGTGGCCGAGACCTGCAGCGGGAGCTGCTTGCCCACACTGTTGAGGAGCTCGATGCGATCGGCATAGACCTCCACTTCGCCGGTGGCGAGCTTGGGATTGACTGACTCGGACGGACGTTGGCTGACGCGCCCGGCAACGCGCACGACGTATTCGTTGCGCAGCCCATCCGCCGGTTCGTAGGACTCGGGCGTCCGCTCCGGATCGCTAACGACCTGCACGATGCCGCTGCGATCGCGCAGGTCTAAAAAGATCACGCCCCCGTGGTCGCGGCGGCGATCGACCCAGCCGCAGAGCGTTACGGTCTCGCCAGCTTGAGCAGCGCGCAGCTCGCCGCAGTAGTGCGTTCGCATAAACCTCGAGTGTCAGAGCTTGCTAGCCACCGGCAGCCGCCCATTATCCAGCATTAGCCCCGCCGGTTGCAGCGGCCCCCGACGCAAAAAACCGGGTGCGCCAGCACCCGGATCCAAAAGTTTAGCTAGCAGGGCGAACGATGGGATTCGAACCCACGAATAGTGGAACCACAATCCACCGCCTTAACCGCTTGGCGACGTTCGCCGCGCATCTAGGCTACTATAGCACCTCAATTGGGAGCGTGGGGTCGTAGGAGGGGACAGGGCATGCGGATGGTGCCGCTCGCATTGCCGGCTGCGGGCTTGGCTGCGCTGGCCGCAGCAATGGCCGCCACCAACCCGGATCGGGTGGCCTACGAACGCTACGCCACCCAGCGCCTGTCGCGCTACCTCAAAACTGACCTTTGCCCGCAAGCCTCGGCGGCGGGCGGCAAGAGGTGGCCGGCGTGGTTGCAGCGCCAGTGCGATCGCGCCGTCGAGTCCGGCCAGCCCCAAATCCGCCGCGCCATCGCCCAGGCCACCGAGTGCCAAGACTGGGTGCTGTTCAGCATTTACCGGACCGAGCTCTCGGCTTCCCCCATCGGGCCAGCCTATCGGGTCGCCACCGTGGGCGCGTTCCAACAGTTCGTCACCTACCGAGTGCAGCGGCCTTAGCCCCAATAGCCCCCTACTCGAGCTGGGCGAACAGATCGGCCAAGACCGCATTGGAGACCAAAAACCCTTCAGGGTCGCTCAGGCGCAACCGCCCTTGAGCTGGCACCGGCTGGCCGTTCTCGAGGGCAACGGCTCGGCCGCTGGCATCGAGCGCCTCGATCCAACCGCGCTGGTTGTGGTGCTGCAGGATGGGCTCAATTCGGTGCAGCGCGGGCGAGCTGCAGTGCTGGCGCAGCCAACGCAGGCGGATGCCTTCGCGCAGGCGCAGCCCCAACATTAAGCCCTCGAGCAGGTCATCGGCCTCGGGGGCCGACGCTCGCGATGGTTGCCAACCGTGGCGCTGCAACTGCCAGACCCAGGCGTAGTAGCGGCGCCGCGTGACCGGTCGCGTCAGCCGTTGCCCGCCCACGCGATCGCTGGCCCCCATACCTAGACCGTAGAAAGGCCGGTTCTCCCAATACTGGCGATTGTGGCGGCACTGGTAGCCGGGCAGGGCATAGTTGGCGATTTCGTAGTGGGTATAGCCTGCTGCAGTGAGCGTGCGCTGCGCCTGGCGATACATTTGGGCGGCCGCGTCCTCACTCGGTAGCGGCGGCCGGTTGGGAGACAGCTGGCGCCCGAAGGGGGTCTCGGGCTCGAGCGTTAGGCCGTAACAGGAAAGGTGCGTCGGGCCCAGGCGCACGGCCTCAGTTAGCGACGCTTGCCACTGGGTCTGGCTTTGGTGGGGCAGGCCGAAGATCAAATCCAGGCTGAGGTTAGAGAAGCCGGCACGCTGGATGCAATCGAGGGCCGCATACGTATCGGCAAGCGAATGCGCCCGCCCGCAGACAGCGAGCAGCTCGCCCTGAAAGGCCTGGACGCCCAAGCTCAGGCGGTTGACCCCGGCTGCCCCATAGCCGCGCAGGCGCTCGGTGTTGAAGGTGCCCGGATCCACCTCCATCGAGATCTCAGCATCGGCCGCTAGGCCAAAGCGGCGATCGAGGCGCGTTAGGAGGTCGCCCACCTGCTGAGGCGATAGCAACGAAGGGGTTCCACCCCCCAAAAAAACGGTCTCCAGCGGCACGCCTGAAGGCGGTGTTGCCGCGATTTCTTGGCCCAGAACCGCAACGTAGTGCGCCAGGGTATGGCGCGCGCCGTTGAGGGGGCGATCACCGACCACCGAAACGGGAAAATCGCAATAGTAGCAGCGGCGGTGGCAGAACGGAACGTGCAGGTAAGCTGCGCGGATGAACTCGCCCTGTCCCCGTTCGCAATGCTGGCTCTGGTGCGAGCGAAAACGGCTCGCTATGTCAGTTGCCATGCCCGGGCAGTGGGAAGCAACGGCTAAGCCTCATTCGCAATTGCTGGCTGCCGATATAATTGATAAACAATACCGCTACGCTCGTGCAGCCAGAATCGCCATGATTGATGCCATTATTATTATTGTTTTTATCTTAGCAGGGGCGGGCCTGGGCTTCGACAGCGTAGCGCTTTTGCCGGAGCGGGTGCTGGAGCCGGTAACGGATGTAGGCGGACTGCGATGGGTGGTTGCCGGCTTTGGCGCGTTGGTAGGGGGCGCCTCAGGCTTGGGCGCTCAGGCTGTCTATCGGCGCTTGGAAGCCCAAGCGCGCAATACCCCTGTTGCCGTCATTCTGACCCGCTCGGCGGGACTGGCCTTGGGGTTGCTGTTGGCCAATTTAATGTTATTGCCGCTGTTTTTGCTGCCCATACCGGCTGAGCTGGGGTTGCTCAAGCCGTTTTTGGCAATTGTGGGTAGTTTGATTTTTGCGGTTTTGGGGGTGAGTTTGGCCGATACGCACGGCCGGACGTTTTTGCGCTCGATCGATTCCAACAGTGTCAAATCGATTTTGGTGGCCGAGGGAACGCTCAAACCGGCCTCAACCAAAGTCCTGGACACGAGCTGCATTATCGACGGCCGCATTGAAGAGTTGCTCGAGACCGGTTTTATTGAGGGGCAGATCCTCGTTCCGCCTTTTGTGCTCGACGAGCTGCAGCGATTGGCCGATGCACCCAACGACAGCAAGCGCGCGCGCGGACGCCGCGGCTTGGACATTCTCAAGCGGATGCGCGAGAACCACGCGGATCGGATTGCCATCCATATCTCGGACTACCAGGAGGTGCCCGCAGTCGATGCCAAGCTGGTGCGCTTTGCCCAGGAAATTGATGGCACGCTGCTAACGACCGACTACAATCTCAACAAGGTGGCCGACTTACAGCAAGTCCCCGTCCTGAACGTCAATGACTTGGCCCAAGCCCTGCGTCCAATCTACGTGCCCGGCGACACGCTAGAGCTCAAAATTCTGAAAGAAGGGAAAGAACCAGAACAAGGTGTCGGTTACCTCGAGGATGGCACGATGGTGGTCGTCGAAGACGCGCAAGCCTACGTCGGTGGCGAGCTGCCCGTCGTGGTCACCTCGGCGCTGCAAACCTCAGCCGGCCGCATGATTTTTGCCAAACCCAAGGCCTCAGTGGCCGCTTGATGGCGCGATTGCCAGCCATTGGGGCGCCGTAGTAATGTGGCTGCCGGCGCTAGTTTTGCCGCGGCAGGTAGCGGCTGTATGCCCGATGCCCCCAAGGCCAAGCTGCCAGTACCGCTGGCCGATCGCATTCCTAGCGGTCGAATGCCACTTTTGGCGCTACTGCTGGCAGCTGCCTGCTTGACTAGCCTAACCGGCAGCGCTTTTGCCCCCGTTTTTCCCGATGCCGTTGCAGGGCTCGAGCTCGATCCGCGCTGGGCAGGCATGCTCGTTAGTATGCCCAAGCTAACCCTAGCTTTGGCAGCACCGCTGCTAGGAGCCTTGGCAGCTCGCATCGGCCAGTTTCGCGTCCTGGTGGCATCGCTAGTTAGCTTTGCCGTGTTTGGCATGGCGGGTGCCCTCGCCCAAACGTTTGGAACGCTTGCGATGGCGCGTGGCCTGGTTGGAGCGGCTAGTGGTGGCATTTCGGCAGCCGGGCTGGGAGTGGTCGGACGCTGGTTCTCGGGCACAACGCGATCGCGGCTGATCGGCTATACGGCCAGTGCCATTGCTGCTACGAGCATCCTGTTTCCGCTGCTAGCAGGATGGTTGGGCTCGTTCCACTGGCGCTATGCCTTCGGCCTCTATGGTTTGGCTTTGCCCGTTGCTTTTGCCCTCGCCATAGCAGCTCGCTCGCCAGCCAATGCCTCGGCCGCCCGCGGAGAAGCAATCCAAATCCGCCACCTGCTGGGTGCCTTGCGAGCACCTGGTGTTTTGTCCGTGCTAGTGGCGCTGTTTGGGGCTTCGGCCGTTTTCTACACCGCAATTGTCTATGCTCCCCTTTACTTTCAAGCGGCGATTGGTGCCGATGCCATGCTCAACGGCACGATTTTGGCTGCACGGGCTGTGGGAGCTGCCCTTATATCGGCGGTCGGGGCAGCTCGGATGGTACGGCAGTTCGGTACGAGTGCAACGCTAAGTACCGGTTGGGGGCTAATGGCACTCACCCTAGCTATCATTCCGTTGCTGGCAACCCCGCAGGTGGCGCTGTTGGCAGCGTTCGGGTTTGGCATCGGATTTGGCCTGATCGTGCCCAATCTCTACGACATGCTTGCCGAGCGCATCGCCTGGGAGCAGCGTGCCACCTTGCTGTCGTTAGCCCCCGGCCTTGCCGCACTAGGCCAATTTGGCTCGCCGCTGATATTCGGCCCAGTCTGGCAATCCGGCGGCGAGCGGGTTTTTTTTTCGCTGCCGCCGTGGCGCTCGCCCTGGGCGTACTGCAACTGGTGGGGGATAAAGCCACGTTGCAGCGCTAGCAAGGGTGCGAACTTGATGGAGGCGCCAGCCCCATGAACGGTGCATTTCAAGTGGCTGCCAGCATGCTAGTTCGTTGGGTGACTGCCCGGTTTAAGGATAAAACCCGGCGGACGGGTGCCGTGCAGCGAGCATTTTTGCTGAAGTTACTTCGGCAGCAGCAAAATACCGCTTTCGGTCGCCAGCATGGCCTGGACCGGATTCGGACAGTCGAGCAATTTCGAGCGCGCCTTCCCATTCGGAGCTACGACTACTATCGCCCGTACGCCGAACGCGTTGCTCGGGGGGAGCCGAACGTCCTAACGGCTGCGCCCGTTGATTGTTTGAATATCTCTAGCGGCTCGACAGGCCGGCAGAAGTTCATTCCCGTAACGCCGCAAGCCCGTAGGGCTCGAGGCAAGGCGCATTTAACAGGGATTTGCTTTGGCATTTTGGCTGCCCAGCAGCAGCAACGCTCCATCGGCCAAGTCTTAATGCCCGGCCCCATTCAATTAGCAGGCCATACAGCAGCGGGGATTCCCTATGCTCCTGTCAGCGTAGGCGATCTGCGATCTAAGAACTGGCTGTCTCGCCAGCTGTTTGCCCACCCCTACGAGGCATTGCAGCCCAGTAACAGCTTGGCACGCCATTACGCTTGCCTGCTGTTTGCCCTTAAAAACCGGAACACGCGCATCATTGCTGCTACATTTCCAGTCCTGGCACTGCGAATATGCCAGTATTTGGAGGACTACGCCGAATCGTTAATTGCCGATCTGGCACGCGGCACGATTGCTGCTTGGGTGCCGCTAGAAGCTGGATTGCGCAAACGATTGGAGCGCAGGCTGTCGCCGGCTCCCCAGCGCGCTCAGCAATTGCAGCAGGTCGTAGAGCGTAACGGTCGCTTGACGCCCATTGCAGCTTGGCCGAATCTAGCCTTTGTTGTAACGGCACGCGGTGGGACCTCTGACTTTTACCTACAGAAATTTACTCAGTACTTTGGTGATACGCCAGTTTTTGGTGGCATCTATTCCTCAAATGAAGCTGTATTTGGCATCTGCTCTAATTTTGATGACGACAGTGCTATTTTGGCCATAGAAAGCGGTTTTTACGAGTTTGTTCCACCCCAGGAGTGGAACAAACAACAACCAGAAACATTACTGGCCGAGCAAGTCATAATTGGCGAGCAATACCGGATTTTAGTTACTAATTATAATGGCTTCTACCGTTATGATATTGGCGATATTGTGGAAGTCGTTGGTTTTTATGGTAATGCACCCACTATTGTATTTCGCTACCGCTGGGGAGGTACGCTGTCATCAACTACTGAAAAAACCACTGAAACCCACGTAGTACGTACCATACAGCGGCTACAGCGCGAATTCAACCTAACGTTGGAAAACTTTTGCATTACGCTTGCTGAGCATCAGATTCCACCTCCGTATATTCTAAATATAGAGCTAGCTTCCGGAGCCTCTCTCGATAATCCACAAGCGTTTCTACAGCGGTTTGATAGCGAACTAAAAGCCATTCACGATTTCTACGCAATCAAGCGCCAAAGCCAAATTCCGCCCCCCCAACTGCGGATTCTCGCTCCAGGTAGTTTTGCTCAAGTCCGCGAACGGATGTATCAAAATGGTATTCCAGAAAATCACGTAAAAGTGCCACACATAAGTGAGGATAGTAACCTTTTAGCTGATCTACAAATCAAACAAGAGTATGCTTTTGCGAGTAGCTAGAAAAGTCAAGTAGGTAGGGAACCGATCTTCTATGGCTAAAGACTGGATTAAAACGCTCGTTGATACGCCTCTTATCAAGCACCTTGAAAGATCGGTCCCCAAACATTCACGTATAGGGGATTCGCGCTTTTTTGGTACCGACCAGTTTCCGTGGGCCAAACGCTTAGAAGCTAATTGGCAGCTCATCCGTCAAGAACTCGATGGAGTGCTGGAGCGCGTAGGCGAACTCCCCAACTTCCAGCAAATCATGCCGCGCCAGGGCCGCATCAGTCAGGATGATGGCTGGAAAACCTACTACTTTTATGCCTTTGGCTTTGTCGCGCGCAAAAACTGCGAGCGCTGCCCGCAGACCTGGCAGCTTATCAAGGATATTCCCGGGTTGAAGGTTGCCTTCTTTTCCATCCTCAGTCCCGGCAAGCAAATCCCGGAACACTGCGGCAAGCATAAAGGCATCATTCGCTATCACCTAGGCTTGCGGGTTCCCCATCCCCAAACCGCTTGCGGCATTCGCGTTGGTGACGAGACAGTCCACTGGATAGAAGGTAAGAGCCTTATATTCGATGACACTTTCCCACATGCTGCCTGGAACAATACATCTGGGTATCGCGCTGTTTTGTTTCTAGATGTTGCTCGCCCGCTTCGCTTTCCGCTCTCGCTAACTAACTGGGCATCTTTTCAAATTCTAGCTTTCTCTCCATTAGCGCGAGAGGCCAAGGCCAACCATCGCCAATGGGAGAAACGCTTCGAGAGCACCGACAAGGAATAAAATTTTAACTATTAGACTACCACCACTTTAGTTGAAAGTGGCCCTTTTGCGATTGAGATAGCTCTCGTTCGGTCAGCCACTCAACAGGTTTGTAAGTCCCAAACAAATGGTCCCACCAGTCAACAGCTAAGCCGAAATTATGATGCCACATATTATATTTATGATGAACGTAGTGAACGGGCATTTCCATCCAGAAGCATTTGGTAGGATTTTCGTGCTGGAGCTGGTGAGCGTAAGCTGAAAAAATCGCATAGCTTAGGCTGCCAGCCAGCCATCCTAGACCAGCACTCCAGGACAGCAATAGTGGTAATAGCATGGCAGCAAAGCCACCTCGAACGTAGTCACCGAATTCCCATAAAACGCCCTGCCCCTCATTGCGGCGATGGTGGTCGCGGTGGCGCTCCCCAATGCGATGGTTAACATGCATTAAACGATGGAGCCAGTACTCGACCAAGCTTGCAACAATAAAAGCTGCAGTGAAGCAGGCGATTGCAATTGCCAACGAATTCAGCGCAATCATATTAATTCCCAGCGATTTGTCCTATTATTGTATTATATTAACTAAACTCAGTACCTGCTTGATGACTGGGCAGTTCCAGCCACCTTGGGAAGCTGCTTGAGCGAACGGATCGGGTCGGTTTTCAATAGAACTCCACTTTTGCTTGGGGCGGCATCCTGATTGTGCCATTTATGAGCCAACACTACCAGCTCAAATGTTCCGTTTGTGGCTATACATTTGCAGACGATGGCATATCGCTAGCATGCCCTAGGGAACATGAGCCTGGCCTGCTTATAACTGAATACGTCACGAAGGCATTTGCCCCTGATCGGAATGCTCCCGGTATTGCCCGCTACTGGCGCTGGTTGCCAAGCTTCCAGATCTCTAGTAGTTCCTGCATCCCTATTACCTACCAAAGCGAGAGATTAAATCGAGCCTTAGGACTCCCCAATTTATGGATTGCATTTAGTGGTTACTGGCCAGAACGGGGAAGCGAATTTGCAACAGGGACGTTTAAAGAGCTTGAAGCTCGCTCGGTTGTTGCGCGCGTACCGCACCTAACGGAAACGTTAGTTGTTGCTTCAGCCGGCAGTACTGCGGCGGCATTTGCGCATGTCTGCTCGCAGCAAAAACTATCTTGCTTAATTATCGTACCAGCGCGCGGACTTGCCCGCATGCGCTTATTCGAACCGCTTCATCCGTGCGTGCGGGTTATCTCGCTGACGGGAAGAGCGGATTATAGCGATGCCATCTCGTTAGCTGAGCGACTCTCACAGTTGGATGGATTCATCCTAGAAGGCGGCGTTAAAAATGTCGGACGCCGCGATGGGATCGGCACAATACTGCTTAGTGCTGTTGAGGCAATCGGACACCTACCCGATTGCTACTTTCAGGCGATTGGTAGCGGTGCGGGAGGAATTGCAACTTACGAGATGTCTCAACGCTTGATTGGTGACGGTCGGTTCGGTCGTAGGGTACCGCAGTTGATGTTGAGCCAAAATCTACCCTTTGCTCCGATCTATAGGGCTTGGAAAGGCCAAAGTCCTACTTTAGATAAGGAGAATGTGGAGATGGCCAAACAGCAAGCCAAACAAATTGTCGCCGACGTACTATCTAACCGACAACCTCCTTATGCCATTCGAGGCGGTATTGTTGACGTTCTGACAGCTAGTGACGGCAACATGCTCGCGGCAACCAATCGGGCAGCCTGCCGCGCATTGAATTGGTTCCATCGCTGTGAGGGAATCGATATTGACCCGGCTGCAGGTGTAGCGCTAGCAAGCCTGATCGATGCAGCATCACAAGGCAAACTCAACCGGGATGCCACAATTTTGCTACATCTAACCGGCGGCGGCTTTAGTTACCGTCAAGCTAGATCTCCACTTGATTTAGTTAAGCCAACGCTCGAGCTCGACGTGAGTGATATTGGTACCGAACGATCTCTGGAACAAATAACTGCCCTGTTTAGCTAAGCCGTTTTATACTTAGAGCGCCTAACAGAACTTCTGCAGGTGGTTGAACAGGATGAGCGCGCAGCCCAGCTTGAGAAAGGCTTGGTGCATATCAGCACGCCGCTCATCCCG
>PXQH01000003.1 GCA_003022125.1 Cyanobacteria bacterium QS_8_64_29
CAACCGCCGGTAGCCCTGCAGCCAAGCCAAGGTGCGTTCCACCACCCATCGATGCCGTCCCAGCCGCTGGGAAGACTCCACGCCACGCCGAGCGATCCGCGGTCGGATGCCGCGGCAGCGGCTCGATTTCGGCCCAGAGTTCGTTGGGTACGAGCGGTTTGGCCATGGCATAAACCGGAGCTCTCCCTCCTCATCCCTACCAGTTTTGTTAGGCACTCTTAACATCGTCGCCCGTTAACTTGGCTGCGCTGGCGGACGGTGCCGGTCCGACTGCCAGCGCAGTCCCCCCAACCAGCACTGCTACGAGCAGGGCTGTGGGGCATTTCGAGCGATGGAGATTGGCCATCCTTGATGGGCCTCGCTGCTATACGTTCTCACCTCTAGCTTACCTCCTTTATTAAGAAATCCAATCGCATGGGGATCGAAGCAGGTGTCGCGCTACAGCCTAGCGATCGCAGCTTTAAACAAACCATTGGTGCCAGCTACCTCAAGAAGGGAGTCTGCTCCAGCAAGCCGTGCAAGCACGCAGTCTGCCCTCTAAGTCACCATTATCAACCAGTTCTACCCGCCCGATGGCGCGGCGACCGGCCAGCTGTTGGACGAGCTGGCCGCCGGCCTGCACCGGCAGGGGCTACAGGTGCGCGTGCTGGCCAGCCAGCCTGCCTACGAGGCGCTGCAGGATCGGGCGCCGGCGCGGGAGCACGCTGGCCACGCCACCATCGAGTGCCTGCCCGTGCTGACCGCCTCGCGGCGCATCCGCAATCGCGCCCTCAACGGGCTGTTTTTTTGCCTGCGCTGCGTCCTGCGCTTGCTCCATCCGCGCGATCGCGGCGACGTGCTGCTGCTGACCACCGAGCCACCCTTCCTGCCGCCGCTGGGCTTGCTAACTCGGTTGCTGTTCGGGCAGCCCTACGTCTGCTTGATCTACGACGTGTACCCGGATGTGGCCCTCGCGCTGGGGGTGGTCTCGTGGCGCAACCCGGTGCCCCGAATCTGGCGCTGGCTCAACCGGCAGGTCTGGCGGCGAGCCAGTACCATCCTAGTGCTGAGTTCCAGCATGAAGGCACGCATCCTCGCTCAGTGCCCGGAGGTAGCCGAGCGCATCGAGGTCATCCACCACTGGGCCGATCCCGCTCGCATCGCCCCGCTGCCCAAAGCCGACAACTGGTTCGCCCGGGAGCACGGCCTGGTCGAGCCTTTTACCGTGCTGTACTCGGGCAATCTGGGGAGCTGCCACGATATCGAAACCATCCTGCAGGCCGCCTACGAGATGCAGGGCGAGCCCGTGCAGTTTGTCTTTATTGGGCACGGGACCAAATACGCAGGTTGCCGCGAGCGCACCCGGCAGTGGCAGCTGGACAACTGCTACTTTCTGCCCTACCAGGCGCGCGAGACCCTGCCCTATTCGCTCACGGCCTGCGATCTGGCCCTAGTCTCGCTGGCGGCAGGTTTGGAGGGGTCGGTCGCGCCCAGCAAGCTCTACAGCTTTTTAGCTGCCGGCCGCCCCGTGGCGGCCGTTTGCGAGCCCCACTCCTACCTGCGATCGCTGCTGCAGGATGCCCAGTGCGGCGCCGCCTTTGACAATGGCGATAGCACCGGCCTGGCCGACTACATCCGCGCCCTAGCCGCCGACCCAGCCCGCGCCGAGCGCTTGGGCCGAGCCAGCCGCCGCTACGCTCAAGCCCATTTCACCCTTGAAGCGGCAGCCTGGCAGTATGCCCGCATTTTGGCCCAGGCTGCCACGGCCAAGGCAGGCCGGGCCGCTCGCCTGCCCTAGGCGGAATAGCGGGCTGCCGCAGTCCTAGGAGCTAGCCGCAGGGGTCCCTTCGGCCGTCTTGCCCTGCCATTGCGCAATCCAGCGCGTCACCACGTGCGAGAGCACGCCCACCGGCCCGGCAAACAGGCACAGGGCAACGGAGTGGCGCGCCCAAATGCCGCTGCGCTGGCCCTGCCAGTAGACCCAGCGCCCCACAAACAAATCCATCACCAAAAAGTGCGCCCAGCCAGCGGCCGCCGCGCGCTCGTCGGCAAACAGCTCGGCCACCAACGACAGCGTGGGATTCGAGAGGGCCTGGGCAGTCTCGGCGTTGAGGGTGAGGGCAAAGAAATAGCCGTAGACGCCCACCAGCGGCAAAAAGGGCAGATCCGAAGCCATCACCGTTTGGGTGACCCGCCAGCGCGGCGCGATTAGCATCAGCGCCCAAAACGGCAGTACGAACAAATTGGCCAAGTCGAACAGCAGCTCTGCGCTCATCGCCACCTCCAACAGCACTACCCACTCCATCCTAGGGGCCGCCCGGCGAGCGTCTAGAATGGCCAGGCAGCTGAGCGGATCGAGAGAGCCAATGGCACAGCAGCGGGCGTTTTCAGGGGTGCAGCCCACCGGCAACTTGCACCTGGGCAACTACCTGGGCGCGATCTGCAACTGGGTGGAGCGGCAGCAAGCCTACGACAGCCTGTTTTGCATTGTGGATTTGCACGCCACCACCGTGCCGCGCGACCCGCAAACCCTGGCCGAGGAAACCTACGCCATTGCGGGGCTCTACCTGGCCTGCGGAATCGACCCCCAACAGGCCACCATTTTCGTCCAGTCCCACGTCCCGGCCCACAGCGAGCTTGCTTGGCTGTTCAATTGCATCACGCCCATCGGCTGGCTGGAGAGCATGGTGCAGTACAAAGAAAAAGCGCGCCGCCAGGGCGAGAACGTGGGCGCAGGGCTGCTGGACTACCCGGTGCTCATGGCCGCCGACATCCTGCTCTACGACACCGACATTGTCCCGGTGGGCGAGGACCAGCAGCAGCACCTGGAGCTTACCCGCGACATTGCCGCCCGCCTCAACGACAACTTTGCCGCCCCCGAAGCGCCGCTGCTGAAGCAACCCCAGCCGCTCATCGGCCAGCAAGGGGCCAAGATCATGAGTCTCACCGACGGCCGCAGCAAAATGTCCAAATCCGACCCCGCCGAGCAGAGCCGCATCAACCTGCTGGATCCGCCCGAGACCATCGAGCGCAAGGTCAAGCGCGCCAAAACCGATCCCACCCGCGGCCTGACCTTCGACGACCCCGAGCGGCCCGAGTGCCACAACCTGCTGACGCTCTACATGCTGCTCTCGGGACAGAGCAAAGCCCAGGTGGCCGATGAATGCCGCGAGATGGGGTGGGGCCAGTTCAAACCGCTGCTGGCCGATGCCGCCGTTGAGGCACTCGAGCCCATCCAGCGCGAGTACCACGCCCTGCGCCGCGATCGCGCCTACCTGGACTCGGTCCTGCGGGCCGGGCGCGAGCGCGCTGCTGCCACTGCCGAGCAGACCCTGGCGCGGGTCAAAGACGCCCTGGGCTATCTGCCCCCGCGCTAGCCGGCGCGGGTTCAGTCACCTTCCAGTGCCCGCCGCCCCTCCAGCGCGCGGGCGAGGGTTACCTCGTCGGCGTACTCCAAGTCCCCGCCCATGGGCAACCCAAACGCGATTTGGGTGATGCTAACAAACGGCCGCAGCAGCTGCGCCAGGTAGAGCGTGGTTGTATCCCCCTCAACGCTGGGGCTAATGGCCAGAATGACCTCCTCCACGTGAGACTTGCTGGCTCGCTCCACCAGCTCTTGGACGTGGAGCTGCTCGGGGTCGACGCCCTCCATGGGCGAGATGACACCGCCCAGGACGTGGTAGCGGCCGCGGTATTCGCGCGTTTTTTCTAGCGCGATGACATCGCGCGAGTCGGCTACCACGCACAGGGTGCTGTCGTCGCGCTCGGGGTCGCTGCACAGCTCGCAGGGGGACTGGGCCGATAGGTGAAAGCAGGTTTGGCACAGCCCCACTTGCTGCTTGGCCTCGACTAGGGCTTGCGAGAGGGCCTCCACCTCGCGATCGGGGCGCCGGATGAGGTGCAGCGCCAGCCGTTGGGCGCTTTTGGGCCCTACCCCCGGCAGGGTTTGCAGTTGCTCGATCAGCCGGGCGAGCGGGCGCGTGTAGCCGCCAGGGGATCCGCCGTCGCTTGCCGCTGCCATGCCTGCTGCCAAAAGCCCCAAACTGCGTTGCGCTTGCCCCCGTGCCGACCGGCATCGCCCGGAGCGGATATCCCATTCTAGGGCAAACGGCACCGCCAGGGGGCGGCGCTACATCCGCTCCAGCACGGGGATGCCCAGCAGCGACAGGCCTAGCTTGAGGGTGCGCGCGCTCAGATCCGCCAGAGCCAAGCGCGTGGTGTGGGCCGGTTCCGGGGCTTGCAGTACTGGGCAGCGATCGTAGAACTGGTTGAAGCGCTGGCTGAGCTCGTACAGGTACTGGCAGAGGCGGTTGGGCATGAGCTCGCGCTCCAGATCGCGCAGCACGTCGCTCAGTTGCAGGATGTGCTTGGCCAGCGCGATCTCGGCCTCGTCTTCTAGGGTCAGCTGCGGGGCCACCGCTAGCTGCTGGAGGTCGAGGTTGCCCTTGCGCGCGATGCCCTGAACCCGGACGTAGGCGTAGAGCATGTAGGGGGCCGTGTTGCCCTGCAGCGCTAGCATCTTGTCGTAGCTAAAGGCGTAGTCGCTGCTTCGGTTCTGGCGCAGGTCGGCGTATTTGACCGCCGCAATGCCCACGGTGCGCGCGACGCGATCGATAAATGCCTCGCTCTCCTGGCGCCCCTCGGCCTGCAGCCGTTGCTCCAGGTCGGCGCGGGCGCGGGCGATCGCCTCCTGCAGCAGGTCTTTGAGGCGCGGCGTCTCGCCCGAGCGAGTTTTGAGCTTTTTGCCGTCCTCGCCCAGCACTAGGCCGAAGGGCACGTGCTCCAGCGCCACGTCCTCGGGGACCCAGCCGGCGCGGCGCGCTACCTGGAACACCTGGGCGAAGTGATCCGATTGGCCGGCGTCGGTGACGTAGATCAGCCGCTGCGCCCCCTCCTGCTGGATGCGGTAGCGCAGGGCGGCCAGGTCGGTGGTGGCGTAGTTGTAGCCGCCGTTGGCCTTTTGCACGATCAGCGGCAGCGGCTCGCCGGCTTTGTTGCGAAAGCCTTCTAGGAACACGCACTGGGCGCCCCTATCCTCCTGCAGCAGCCCCTGCTCGGCCAGATCGGCCACTACCGAGGGCAACATCGCGTTGTAGAACGATTCGCCCCGCTCGGTGAGCGCCACATCCAGCAGGTCGTAGATGGCCTGGAACTCGCGGCGGGACTGCTCGCACAGCAACTCCCAGGCCCGCAGGCTGTCGCGATCGCCGGATTGGAGCTTGACCACTTCCTGGCGCGCGGCCTCGCGGAAGGCCTCATCACTGTCAAAGCGCTGCTTGGCCTGCTGGTAGAGCGCCACTAAATCGCCCAGCGCCAGCGTGTCGGCCTGCGCCAGCGCCTCGGGGTGCGCCTCGCGCAGGTAGGCAATCAGCATGCCGAACTGGGTGCCCCAGTCGCCCACGTGGTTGCGGCGCAGCACCTCGTGCCCGCGGAATTCCAGCACCCGCGCCAGGCAGTCGCCAATGATGGTGGAGCGCAGGTGGCCCACGTGCATCTCCTTGGCAATGTTGGGGCCGGAGAAATCCACCACCGTGCGCTGCGGTTCGGCCGCGCGCTCGGCGCCCAGATCCGGATCGGGCTGGATGGCTTGCAGCTGGCGCTGCAGGAACGCGGGCGCGAGCGTGAAGTTGATAAAGCCAGGCCCGGCAATCTCGGGCGGGTGGCACAGATCGCTCACCTCGAGCTGCTCGACGACCTGCTCGGCGATCGCGTGCGGCTTCTGCCCCAGCGGCTTGGCCAGCGACAGGGCCACGTTGGATTGGTAATCGCCGAATTTGGGGTCGCTAGCTGGCGCGACGCGCGGATCGGTGGCGGCCAGGTCTTGCCCAAACGCGGCCACCAGGGCATCGCTCACCCGCTGCTGCAGCTGCCCGATAATGGCCTGCATGGCCGCCCCCGCGCTCGGCAGCCCAACAATCTAGCACAGCGCCCGGAGCGCGGGTCCGCACCTAGCGATAACTAGGCCGACCGCCCGATATTAAGCGCTCGACTGCGAGGGCACCGTCCGGTTGAGCTTGCCGCTCTGGTACCCCTCCAAATCCAAGGTGACGTAGCGAAAGCCGTAGTCCTTAAACGCTGCCACCAGCGCATCCAAATCGGTCTGGCTGACAAAGCCAGGGATTTCCGCCGGCGGAATCTCGATGCGGGCCGTATCGCCGTGCGATCGCACCCGCAGGTGGCGCAACCCCAGCCGGTGCAGGTACACCTCCGCGCGCCCTACGCGCTGCAGCTTGGCCACTGTAATGGGCTCGCCGTAGGGAAAGCGCGAGCTCAGGCACGGCTGGGCGGGCTTATCCCAACAGGCCAGCCCCAGCTGCTGGGCGAGCTGGCGCACCTCGGCCTTGGTCAGGCCCACCTCGGCCAGCGGCGATCGCGACCCGCGCTCCTGGGCTGCCTGAATACCGGGGCGGTAATCTTGCCAATCGTCGGCGTTGACCCCGTCAATGGCGTAGGCGTAACCGCGTTCGCGCGCCAGGGGCCGGAGCGTGTCGTGGAGCTCGCTTTTGCAGAAGTAGCAGCGATCGACCGGGTTGGCGGTGTAGTTGGGATCGGCCATCTCCTGGGTGGCGATGGTCTCGTGCGCGATCCCCATGGCGGCAGCTCGCTCGCGCGCTTCTTCCAGTTCCTCGGGTAGCAGGGCCGGCGAGACCGCCGTGATGGCCAAGGCGCGATCACCCAGGGTCTGGCGCGCCACCCAGGCCACCAGCGCGCTATCGACACCGCCGGAATAGGCAATCAGCGCTCGCTCCATCCCAGCGAGCAGCTTCCGCAGTTGCGCGTGCTTGCGCTCGAGCACGATGTCACCCCGCTTCCCCCGTGGCGGCATGGGGCAAGTACAGCGTGAAGCGGCTGCCTTTGCCCTGCTGGGAATCCAGGGTAATATCGCCGCCATGTAGGCGCGCCAAGCGCCGCGCGAGCGACAGCCCCAACCCGGTTCCGCGCGCGCGGTCCTGCGATTGCCCTTGGCGAAACGGTTGGAAGACAGCTTCGCGCTCGCTCGGTGGGATGCCGATACCGGTATCGATGACGGCAAACGCGATCCACCCATGGGCGGGCGTGACTTCGATCGTTACCGAGCCGGCCGGCGTGTATTTGACGGCATTGGAGAGCAAGTTGACCAGGATTTGCTGGAGCCGCTTGCGATCGGCCCGGCAAGCAGTCGCGCGCGGATCGATCGCCAGCGGCAGCTGCAAGCCCTGGCTGTCAGCCCGGGCGCGCACCAGCGACAGGGCCTGCCGGCAGGCTTGCTCCACTGGGACAGTCTCCCACGCCAGCGTTGTCCGATCCGCCTCAAGCTTGGCAAACTCGATTAAGTCCTCTAGCAGCTGCAACAAGTACTCGCTGCTGTCCACCAGCGACTGAACGTACTGCCGCTGGCGCTCGGAGAGCGTGCCGCCCACCTGCTGCCGCAGCAGTTTTGCAAATCCAGTAACGTTGGTGAGCGGTTCGCGCAGCTCGTGGGCGAGGCCGGCAATAGATTCGCTCTGGGCTTGCTTGTCTTGGCGCGCGCGCTGCTGCTGCTGCGCCAGGGCCTGCATGCGCTCGGCATTCTGCAGCCGGACCGCCACAAGGGCTAGCAGCGGGGCCAGTTGCGCTAGCTGCTGGCGCTCGCTGGCGCTAAAGGGCCGCTCGTCGCTCAGCTGCTCCAGTACGAGCCCGCCCAATAAGCTGGACCCTAGAAACAGCGGGACGCTCAGGCGCGATCGCGCCCATGCCTTGCCTGGAGACGCCACCGGTGGAACGGCCCGAAACGGGCAGCCCTGCTGCCAGGAAGCCCGTTCCTGCGGCCAGAGTAGTTCCACACTAGCTGCGCATGGCGGCTCGGGGATGGTTGGGGCGGTCCAAGCCTGCAGCAAGCACGCCTGCGAGTCCGCCAGGCCCACCAGCCACACCCGATCCAGCGAGTAGCCCTCGCCAATCTGCGCCAAGCCCTGCTGCAGCGCGCCGGTCGGCTCGCAATCGGCACTCAGAGCAGCCAGTAGCTGCTCGAGTGAAGAAGTAGCGTGCCTGTATGGCAATGTTGGCGAGCGTACAATCGAAACAGCGGCCAATCGGGTACCTATTAGGCTAACGCGGGGCCGATTGCTGGCTCAAAACTCGCGCCGCCCCAAAATCGCGATCGCCAGCACTACTCCCGTATAGGCAACCCCGTAGAGGGCGTGCCCGGCCAGCTCGGGCGGCGGCGGCAGCAGCTCGTAGGCGGCTTCGTTGCGCCAGTTCAACCGCGATAGATCCGGCCAGGAGCAGGTACAGGGCTTGGCTGAGCGCGCGCGCGCCGGCACTATCGCTCAGCTCGCCCAACTCGAGCAAGTTGCGGCTGGCATGCCCCATGACGTACGCGCCCAGCGTCAGCAGCGCCGCCAGCAAGGAGCCGGCAAACGCGTCCAGCGCCAGGGCCACCGCCGCCAGCAGCGCTAGCTCCAAGACTAAAAAGGCCAGCGCCACGCTTAGGCTTCCCAGCGGATAGGCCACCCCCGCCAGGCTCAGTCCCCCGAAATACAGCAGCGCCATGGCGGCCACCAGCGCGATCGCCACGCTCACCAGGCCCCCATGCTTGCCCAGCACCAGCGCCGCGCGGCTGATGGGTTGGCTCAGCACCAGCAGCACGGTCCGGCGCTCGATGTCGCGGGCCATGACCTCAGCGCCGGTAAACGCCACCACCAGCGCGCTCAGCAGCCCGATGGCCCCCACGCCCACATCGATTAGAATTTTGTCGCCAGCGCCGACGGCAACCGGCGGCACGATCCGCAGCGCCAGCCCCCACAGCAGCGCAAACAGGCCGATGCAGTAGGGGAGGCGATCGCGCATCAGCCCCCGAAATTCTTTGGCCGCGATCGCGGCAATGCGCCTGGCTGGCATGCGCTGGCTCCGCTCGCCAGGCCCGAGCTTACCCGCCGGTGCCTGCCCAGGCGGCAGCGCCTGCTAAAACGGAGGCAGGCTCACCCAATCCCCATGGCATGAAAAACCGAGAGGTGGCCTACGTCCTCTGGCTGCTGTGCCTGACCTCGCTATGCGGGCTCCACCGCATCTATCTGGGGCGCTACGCCAGCGGCATTGTTTACTTGCTAACCTTGGGCTTGTTCGGCATCGGCCAGCTGATCGATCTGGTTCTCATTCCTGGCATGGTGCGCGAAGAGAACCTCAAGCAAAAGGCCCTACGCCAGGAAGCTGCCCAAGCCGGTATTTTGGAAGGCACGGCCAGCGAAGAGCGCCTGGAGGTGCGCATCCTGCGCGTCTGCCGCGATCGCGATGGGGCCACGGTCAGCGATTGCGCCATCGAAACCGCCGCGAGTCCCGCGCGCGTCAAGGAAGTCCTGGCGCAGCTCATGCGCGAGGAGGCCGTCACCGTGGACAATCGCGCCAGCGACGGCGCGGTGGTCTATCGCGCCATTTAGGGGGTGTGCTAGGCTGCGGCTCCTCTAGCGGATCGCAAAAGCGGCCATGACCGGAACGGGAATCGGCATCCGCACCGCCCAAGCGCGCGCCGAGCGCGAGGTGGGCCAAATTCACCTCTACGACGGCGAGGGCAAGGGTAAATCGCAGGCCGCGCTGGGGGTGGTGCTGCGCACCATCGGCCTGGGCATTGGTGCGGATGCGCCCGCGCGCGTGCTGCTGCTGCGGTTTTTGAAAGGCCCGGATCGCAGTTACGACGAGGACGCCGCGATCGCGGCGCTGCAGGCCGGGTTCCCCCACCTGATCGACCAGGTGCGCACCGGGCGCGCCGAGTACTTCGACCGCGACGGCATCACCGAGTTCGATCACGCCGAGGCCCAGCGCGGCTGGGACATTGCCAAAGGCGCGATCGCCTCGGGACTGTACTCAGTGGTGGTACTGGATGAGCTCAACCCGGTCCTGGATCTGGAGCTGCTGCCGGCGCCGGAGGTGCTGCGGACGCTGCGGCGCAAGCCCGAGGGGCTCGAGCTCATTGTGACTGGGCGCGGCGCCCCACCCAAAATGCGCGACCTGGCCGATCTGCACTCGGAGATGCAGTCCCACAGCGCCACGGATGTGGCCATTGAGGGCATCGAGCTCTACAGCGGGGCCGGCAAGGGCAAATCCACCAGTGCGCTGGGCAAGGCCCTGCAGGCGATCGGGCGCGGCATCCGCAGCGACAAATCGCACCGGGTGCTGATCGTGCAGTGGCTCAAAGGCGGCACCGGCTACACCGAGGATGCTGCCATTGCCGCGCTCAAGCACAGCTACCCCGATCTGGTGGACCACCAGCGCTGCGGCCGGGACGCCATCGTCTGGCGCGGGCAGCAGCAGGAGGTGGACTGCATTGAGGCCCGGCGCGGCTGGGAAATTGCCAAGGTGGGCATTGCCTCGGGCACCTACAAAACCGTCATTCTGGATGAGCTCAACCCCACCGTGGAGCTAGAGCTGCTGGGGCCCGACGGCGCCCAGGAAGTCACGCAGGCGCTGCTGCACAAGCCGCCCAACACCCAGGTCATCGTTACCGGGCGCTGCCGCGACGCGCTCCCGTATTTCAACTTGGCCAGCCTCTACTCCGAGATGGTGTGCCACAAGCACTACGCCGAGCGGGGCGTTGACCTCAAGCGGGGGGTTGATTACTAGCGCGCACCGCCCAGAGCGCGCCGGCGAGGCGGCCTAGCGTACAGACCCCCAGCGCCGCGAGGTTGACGCCGGCGTCCAGGGCGTACTGACCGCTGCCGAGGGCCAGGCCTGCCGGGAACAGCTCGGGGGCCGCCGTCAGCAGGATTCCCGCCAGCAGCCCCGGCCAGAAGGCCAGGTGGAAGCTGGCCGGCCCGCCGGGCAAAAAGCCCAGCAGCACGATGGGCGCCAGCCCCACCACCATGCTGCCGCTGAGGGTGGTCGCGGCAATGATGGCCGGGCCGATGCGATCACCCAGGTAGAGCGTCAGCAGCGGCAGGTTGCCCACCACCGCCATGGCGATGGCGATCCGCCGGGCGCGCCGCATGGGATCGGGCGCGCGGTGCCAGTCCAGCGCACCCAGCCGCCCCATGCTGGTCAGCGCCGAATCCAGCGTCGAGCCGGCACTGGTGACCATGATGCCGGTCACTAGCAAAAACAGCGGCAGGCCCAGCAGGCGCGCCACTGCCACCGCCGCCGAGCCATCCAGGCCATAGCTACGCGCGGCAATGCCCATCAAGCCAAAGACCACGATGATGGCACCGCCGATAGCGCCGGCGGCCCCAAACGCGCGCACCATGCGGCCGGGTGGGGTAATGAAGGCGCGATCGGTCAGCACCGGATCGTGGAACGGATAGCTCCAGATCTGCACGAACGCCAGCAGGGCAAAGGTCCAGCCGGCCGCCGAGTCCGCCGCGGCCACCTGGGGCCAACCCTGACCGTGCAGCGCCGGCGCGATCGCGCCCAGCACCAGCGCCAGCAGTACGCCCATCAGCACCATCTGCACGCCGTCGGTGAGCAGGCTGCCGCGCAGGCCGCTGCGCCAGGCGTAGGCGGTGGTGAAGGCGCTGAAAGCAGCGATCGCCAGCCAGTAGGTGGGGCTGCCCTCGGCCCCAAAAAACAGGCCTACCACCTTGGTATTAGACCAGATCTCGTTGAACAGCCGGATGGCCACGGCCAACAAGAACAGCTTGGCAGCGGCAGCGCCGTATTTGGCCGTCACAAACTGGCTCAGGGAGCGGTAGCCGCCGCGCGCGCGCAGCAGGTACAGCGCCACCCCGGCCACGACAAAGCTCAGGTAGTAGGTGCCGTAGCCCATGGCCCCTGCAATCCCAAACGCCTGCGACAGGTTGGCCACGTTCATTAGGGATTTGGCAAAGACCCAGCTGATGGTGGCGCTGGCCACCAGCGGCCAGAACTGGGGCGGCTCGCCGCTGCGGGAGGCGGCGGCAAAAAACCCCTGCGGCGTAACGCGGGCCGGGACCAGGCGCCACACCACCAGCGCGTAGACGGCGGCTAGGGCAAACAGCGCGTAGGGTTCCATGGCGAGCGCTAGACTTAAACGGCAGTTCTGTTGGGCATTAGTACTACAGTCGCGGTTTGGAGTCGGGCAGTCTAGCTCGGTAGTGACAGCGTCGCGCGACGGCTTGGTGATGGCGACGCCAATGAGACCAAAGCAGCGCCTGCTCGGCACTTTGCAACTTGGGCAGCA